>CAYNTN010000042.1:0-9588 GCA_964399995.1 uncultured Ignavibacteriaceae bacterium | reverse complement strand
GCAGTTAACAGTTAGCAGTTAACAGTTAGCAGTTAACAGTTAGCAGTTAACAGTTAGCAGTTAACAGTTTAGCTGTTTAGCGGTTGGTTTTTTAGGAGATTTTTTTAGTTGTTTAAAAGATTTATTATTGATAACATTCAATTGAAGAATTTAATTAAGAGGATATGTTGAGATGAAAGAGGTAATTATCAGAGATAAATCATTTGAGTTTGCAGTAAGAATAATAAATCTGAGTATTTATTTAAGAAGTGTCAAAAATGAGTATGTTTTGTCAAAGCAGATCTTAAGATCCGGCACTTCGATAGGTGCAAACGTTGAAGAAGCTACAGGAGGAATTTCAAAAGCTGATTTTAAGAATAAGCTTTCAATAGCTTATAAAGAAGCAAGAGAAACGCATTATTGGTTAAGATTAATGCAAAGAACAGAATATAAAGACATCAGAATGTTCAAATCTCTGGAAAGGGATTGTGAAGAAATAAAAAAATTCTTTACACAATTTTAAAAGGATTAAAATAATTCTAACTGCTAACTTCTAACTGCTAACTGTATCGTTTATCCACATTCCAAAATAATTTATGTTTCAAGGTTTTAAAATAAGTTGAATTCAGTTTTTTTATAACTTTTATTTTATATGAGGCTTTTGAAATAATTATTTCTGAGGGGAAGTTGATAATTTGTATCGCCTGACCGTCCGCGCATACCCTGGCTTTGCCTTCTTTATTTATTTTAATTTTAATAATCCCGTCATCGGGAACAATTATAGGTCTGATATTCAAAGTGTGCGGTGATATTGGCGTAATTATGAAAATTTTACTTTCAGGATTTACGATTGGTCCGTTGCAGGATAGCGAGTATCCAGTTGAGCCGGCCGGTGTTGATATGATTATTCCGTCTGAAATGATCCGTACAACTAACTCATCATTATAGTATGTCTCAATTTCAAGCATTCTAACGGAATCGTTTTTATCAATCACAATATCATTCAGTGCGTAGAGTATTTTATTTGAATCAGTGACTGACTTAATAATTACTTCTTTCGTAATTCTGAATTTTCCTTGAATCAATTTCGGAATGAATTCCTTAATTTCGTCAGGACCAACTTCAGAGAAAAATCCAAGCCTGCCTAAGTTAACACCCAGAATGGGAGTATTCGTATCACCTACAATTCTTGCCGTATTTAAAAATGTTCCGTCTCCTCCAAAGGACAAAATGAAATCAGACTTGTCCAGAATGTACTTCGTTTTTTTGATATGCTTTTTAAGCTTTGCCGAAGTGACTGCTGAAAGGCTCTCGTCAATATTAAAATTGATATTATTGCACAATAAATAATCAACGACCTCAATAAGAAGTCTCAAAACCTCAGGTTTCGTTGTATTTCCGAAAATGCCTAACGTAATTGTACCTGTACTCTTCATTTAGCTGATGTAATTATTAAAACATTTATTCCTGGGGCGGAACCGGATCCTCACTGTCAATTTCCTTTTCAGTCTTTGGTTTTTTCTTATCATCTGACGGACCGGGCGCTTGTTCCGCTTTTACGTTAATCTCCGGTGACTCTGATTTATCCATAGCAGCAGATTCTTCAGTCGAAGGAATACTTTTCCCTTCAGCCTGTGCAGGTTGGGTTTTCTCCCTATCCCTTTCCTCCACATAATTCAGTTTCAGATCGGCAATTACCTGTTCAAGAAACCTTGTCTCGTCATCAGTTGTGTTGCCTTTTGATTTAGCTTTTAGCATATCAAGCATGTCTATTGTAACCTGCGCTCCGTCAAGCTCCTTTTCAATTGTACCCGTCATCGGATTAGCAAGTTTTCCCAGCTGCATCATTGTCTGCATCTGAAAGCTGTAAATTAATGAAAGAAATAGTTGTTTGTTTTTGTCTTCAGCCATTTTTAGTTAATAGTTAATAGTTAAAAGTTGAAAGTTAAAAGTTGAAAGTTAAAAGTTAAAAGTTAAAAGTTAAAAGTTGAAAGTTAAAAGTTGAAAGTTGAAAGTTAAAAGTTAAAAGTTAAAAGTTGAAAGTTGAAAGTTGAAAGTAGAAAGTTGAAAGTAGATAGTAGAAATAATAAGTAGAAAAAAATAATATGATAAGTTGAAGACTTTTACTTTAAAAAGAAAACTCGCAACTCTAGTTTTCAACTTTCAAAATTCAACCTTTAACTTTCAACTTTTAACTTTTAACTTTTAACTTTTAACTTTTAACTTTTAACTTTTAACTAATATAGTTATTTATTAAAGTAATTTTTATTTAAAAGAAAATAATATACTGTTTCCATATGGCTTTTAAAAAGCTCGGGTATCTTTGTTTCGGATTCCAAAACTTCCTTATATCCTTCCCTTTTCATCAAAACTACAGGCACTCCGCACGGATAATAATAAAAATCTCCCGTGTATTGAGGCTCTGGAAAATGCGGAAGATATTTTTTAATGGAGTGTTCATAAACCATCGTTCCGAAATATTCATTGAGAAGTTCTCTGGTGTCATTTAGATTATTATTCAGCTTATTCACAATATAGTTAAAAATTATCCTGTGAATAAAATTCATTTTGACAACAAAGGAATCTCTTTCTGTATAAGGATTTACCGTGCTGAAATCCATAACAGCTTGAACTGACAACGGACATTGTGGGACCCAGTCCTCCACATTCGAAACTCTTAAAGCCCACCCCCCTGCAGTAATGAAATCAAAATCGTAGGCATAAAATAAATTCCCCGGTTTTGGCGGAGCGCTGCAGTATGTTTTAAAGCGCAGACTGTCCGGGAGTCTTTGTTTGTCAAGATAATGCAGGTATGATGTAAGCAAATAAGCCAGAGCTCCTCCCTGACTGTGACCCATTATAATATAATTTTTTATTCCCTGCGAATGATACTGATTAATTTTTTCTACAATTGAATTTGACAGATAAGCGAGACCGATAAGCCATCCGGTGTGCACATTTGCTTTAGATGATTCAGCTAGTTTGTAAATGAAAACATTATCCTTATCTATAATTATTGAACCCTTCGCAGGCACCATGGGGGAATAAAAATCTTCCGCCCATGAATCCAATGATAAAGTTGTCCCGCGGATGCTGATTATTCCTACACTGTCTTCTCTTACCCAAAGATCCCATCTGTTGTCCAAACCGACAGAGTCAGATCTGAAAACCATTTTGCATTTTTCCGGATAAGGCAATAAAACATTTGAGCTTGTCCATGGTGTATCCGCCTGTCTTGTTGAAATTTCAAGAAGCTGACGGTATTCCAGAGGATCAAACCCCGGTTTTAATTTTTCCCGGGAATAAAGTAAATTGAAAGAACTCAATCCGTAAATTATAAAACACATGCAAATAAAAATGTTTCTTTTCATTATTGTTAACTTTTAAGTGTTAAACTTATTGTAAAAGCTTTCAGCTTCATGGCAAATCATTAAGAACAATTGTTTATAATACTACCCAAGAGTCACGTTTAGCGTAATTCGTTATTCAGCTTTTGTTTTCCTGATTGTTTAGTTTCCATATTACAAACGGAACAGAAATTAAAAAGAAAAAAACCGTCATTACTTCATGATCCCCGAAGCTCCATTCAAATACTCCCGAAACCTGAAATGAAATCATTACCAGTATGCTTCCGAGCATAAGCATTTTAGAAGAAGGTTCTCTTTCATTAATAAAGTATTTTACCTGTTTGGCAAAGATTAAAATGAAAAATATTAAGAATGACAGGAATCCGAAAATACCTGTGGTGGCAAGTACCATAATGAAATTATTATGAAGATGAACGCCTTCTCCCTGAGACTCAGGCTTTCTGTATGTTTCATAAATTTCCCTGATGTGTGAATCAGCAATACCGGTAAGAGGATGATCTTTAAACATTTCTATTCCCGTCTTCCACATGTTAAGTCTTGATTCATTGCTCGGGTGATTTATATCAATAATGCTTTTTGATCTTTCGGTAAAACTTTCCGGAAGAATAATGGAGGATAAAATCACAAGTGAAATGAAGACAAGGAGAAATTTCCTGTTTGAAACTATTCCGAATATCAGGAAACATAAAACTACTGCAAGCAGCACATTCCGTGACTGAGTAAGCAGCATTGAAGCAAATACAGGCAACAGAATTAACAAAAGATATTTTTTTGAAACAATAAATTTATCTTTTATGAAAAGCAGCGGAAATAGTGACATGAGGCTCATCATCTTTATTTCTGCGGTCGTCAATGGATAGTTGTAGTAATCAATTCTGATTTCAGAAAATTTCATCTGATTAATCAGCTCGCTGAATTCTAATGAATATTGTATTATTTCGATAAAAGATATAATAGAGAGTATGCAGATGTTGACGAACAAAATTCTCCTGAGTGTGTTTATGTCAATTATTTTTATAAGTGAACAATAAAAAATAAGGAATAAGAGTAAACGTTTCAGGTTTGTGAATGCTCCTTCAGGGTAGACAGCAAAGAATCTGGAAAATATTTCAAAGAAAATATAGACGAGAATAAAAATGTTTATATATTTTATTTCTTTGAAAAGCTTTTTATCGTAATCGATCTTTCGGGCTATAATGATCTGAATGATCCAGAGTCCCAGCCAAATACCGAATGCGATTGATGATGCGGCAATTGAAATGCTCACAAATGAAATCTGAACTGTGAGTAAGATTAAAATTGCCTTGTCAAAGCCTGATAAAATTGCTTCCCGGTTCAAATGCGATTTTTATTATCAAAAATTCACTGCTTTTTCCAAACCTCAAAGACTCAATTATTAAGTATTGTTTTAATCTTTGAGTTTTGGGTTTTTAATCTAAATACTTAGTTAGATTTTTTAAATCTCTTTGTTAAAGGCTGAATAAAAATTAAAATTTTCCTCAGCCAGTCAGGATGCTGATTCTCAATATGAGGATCAAAATTCCAATTGCTGCGTGAAATTCTCTCCAGCATAATTTCAGGGTGTGAATCAGAAAACTTTTTTAAATTACCAAGATCATCATAATTCTGAAACCGTGAAATGTTTTTTTCAGCAACTTCGTCATCACTATAAAGTTTTTCAAAGTCACTCCTTTTTTTAATAAGTGTATCCGGCGGACGAACCCACCCATAGTGATAGATTTCAGCGTCAATGTTTTTTGAAATTATCTTTGTTCCGTCAGGATGCCTGAAGTCCATTGCATCTCCCCAGGAAACAATGTTATTCCGGTTTTTAATAATTCTGACTTCGCGTATATACCAGTTTCTGTAATTGTCCTGATAATAATCATAACTCCCGTAAAAATGCTTATACCAAAATCTTAAGCCCTCGATTTTTTCTTTTTCTAGATTGGTCTTCATTTCATTGCGAACTGTTTCATAATATTTTTCATGCAAGACCTCATCACTCTGTATGTAAAAACACCAATCACCCGTACATTCTTTCAGAGCTTTATTAGTTTCAACCGAAAGGACTTTTCCGTCCTTCAGACTCATATCCCATTCGCTTTCTATGATCCTTATCTTATCGCTGCCTAATGACCTAACGGATTCAAGAGTGCCGTCATTCGAATTGCCAATATTTACAACCACCTCATCACACAAAGGTAGAATGGAAAGAATAGCTTCTTTAAAAGGATATGCATAATAAACACCGTTCCTTATAATTGTAAATCCCGAAACCCTCATATTTAAACCTGTCAGGTTTATGTTATAATGCTATATTAAAAATTATTCTTAAAAACCTGACAGGTTTATCAAATCTGCCGGCTTTTAAATCAGTGTTTCCTGATGTCTGAACTGCAGGTCATATAATTTTTTATAAAGTCCGCTTGTATGAAGTAATTGCTGATGTGTACCGGTCTCTGCGATTCTGCCGTTTTCCAACACGACAATCAAATCAGCGTTTTGGATCGTTGAAAGACGATGTGCAATAACGATTGAAGTTCTTCCATGCATAAGTCTTTCGATTGCCTGCTGAACTAAAATTTCCGATTCCGTATCGAGTGAGGATGTTGCTTCATCAAGAATTAATATCGGCGGATTTTTCAGTAAAGCCCGGGCAATTGACAATCTTTGCCTTTCACCTCCGGATAATTTGACTCCTCTGTCACCTATAATAGTATCATAACCTTTTTCCATTGTGTCAATAAACTTATGAGCATTGGCAGCTTTTGATGCTTCGATTATCTGTTCAATAGGAATTTCACTTTCACCATAAGCTATGTTATTTTTAATAGTATCATTAAACAGGATTGTCTCCTGCGTGACTATCCCCATTAGTTTTCTCAGCGACTCGATCTTCAAATCCTTTATAATTTTTCCGTCAAAAAATAAACTGCCTTCGGTAAGATCATAAAATCTCGGTATCAGATCCACCAGAGTGGACTTTCCGGCGCCGCTCGGACCGACAATGGCTACAATGCTTCCTTTCTCAATTCTTAAATTAATATCCGTCAATACGTAATCACTTTTTTCATACTTAAATGATGCATTTTTGAATTCTATATTTTGATTGAACTCATTTATAGCAATCGCATCCGGCGAATCAACGATAACTGCAGGAGTATCAAGTAATCCGAAAACCCTTTCGGCTGCCGCCGTTCCCTCTTTATAGCTGTTAAACATTTGTCCGAAGAGTTTTAGCGAAGGCATCATCTGAAAAAATACGGCGAGATAAACAATGAATGCTCCAGGAGTCATGTCGCTTTTTCCCTGAATGATCTCGGTCCCGAAAAAATATAAAATTATGACTATTGTAAGAACACCGATGAACTCGGAAATGGGTGAGCCAAGAGCACGTTTGCGCGTAAGCCTCACAAGCAGGTTAAAGTAAGTATTGTTTTCTGTTTCGAATTTTTTCCTTTCATAGTCTTCCATTCCGAATGCTTTTACAACACGAATTGCTCCGAGTGTCTCATCAAGTGTCGAAGTTATATCAGAAATCTTTTCCTGTGATTTGGTGCTGCTGCGTTTTAATGAGTTGCCGATTTTGCTTAATATAACAGCCGTCACAGGTGCAAGAAGAAATATAATCAGCGTCAGCTTCCAGTTGAACATGAATAAAACTATAGAATAAACTATAAGAGACGGAGGATCTCTGAATAAACTGTTTACTACAGCTATCAGTGAGTCCTTGATGATCTGAACATCATTAATAATTCTTGAGATCAGATTTCCTTTCCTTTCGTCTGTAAAAAAACTCAATGGAAGTTCAAGGTAATGCTTATAAAGATCGAATCGAAGGTCTTTTAGAATTCCCTGCTCAACTACAGACATATAGTAGGTCTGCAGATATGTAAAAAGATTTTTAAGAAAGAATGTCAGCAGAATCAGCAGGCACAGATATTTAAGTACATCAAGCTTCTCATACTGCGCGACAAATTTCGACAGATGGACAGTGATAATCTCTTTTAAATCAAATACGGAAGTAACAGTTCTGTCACCCGCACTCTGCGGAGTTTCATTAAAAAGCAGATCAATAAAAGGGAACAGCATCATAACCGAAAGGAGGCTGAAAATCACAACAAAGATTGTGAAGACATTTGCGAATACCAGTTCCTTAGTGTAAGGCTTGATATATTTAAAAACTCTTTTGAATAATTTCATTAATCCGATTGTTTGTTTTATTCTGTAATTCCCAGATCTTCATAATATTAAAGAGTTTTGTAATCATATGAAATTTGGAAACCATCAGACCTGCGGTTCCGTCAAGAAAATTTCCTTTTAAGATGTACTGTTGTAAGAAAGCAATTCCCGGAAGAATCAGAATATCCAAATAGCCTATTTTTTTCTTATCAATTTTCTCAAGAGCAGACAGACTGGAATATGCGTTAATTTTGGAAATGTATTCGTTCACCGAAGTCACCGTGTAATGTAAAATATTGCTTTGCAGCTTACTTTTTTTACCCTGTACTAAATAACTTTCATGAACCAATCGGTCGGAAAGTTTGGCAGACTGTGTTCTGAAAAGTCTGAGCTGATAATTGGGGTACCATCCGCCGTGCCTGATCCATTTGTTAAGAAAAAAACTTTTTCTCGGAATTTCAAATCCGTCCTCTGAAATATTATTCTTTGATAATAATCCTTTGATTTCAGTCTCAAGCTCTTTTGTGCATCTCTCATCTGCATCAACTGAAAATGTCCATTCCGAATTCACAAGTGACAGAGAATATTTCCTTTGATCTGCAAATCCTTTCCATTCATTCTGCATTATCTTGTCTGTATATTGTTTTGCAATAGATATAGTGTTATCAGTGCTGTAACTGTCAACTACAATTATCTCATCACACCATTGAACACTTTTCAAACATTCGCCGATGTTTTTCTCTTCGTTTTTGCAGATTATTAAAGCAGTTACTTTGCTCAACACTTATTAGTTGATGGTTAAATGATTGAATAGATAGTTTTTCAAATATCTTAATAATCTCCTGGGAATAAATTATTGAATTTAACTCATAGAAATCATTTCAAAATTACTCAATTCGGGTCAAACCATTTTTGCAAAAATATTCCTTGTCATTTTTAATTTTATCGTAATATATTTTATTACCTGCTGCTTCGATAGTTTTCGGGTGATAGATATGATATTGAATTGCCAGGTTTCTTATCGATTTTACTTTAGCATTATAAAGTCTGAGTCTCCGCTCAACATCCGTATCTTCGCCGTATCCCGGACCTTTAAAATTTTCATCAAAACCGTTAATCGACTCTATGAGTTTTTTGAACAGAGAAAAATTTGAGCCGAGTATTCCCACATCTGATTTTAATAAAAGCTTTCTGATTATTTTATTTTTTATAAGGATGCCCTCTTCTGCATGATAGCTGCCTTCCTTTGCTTTTGTAAGGCTTTCCCAGATTATTCTGAAATTCAGTTTCTGATAACTTTTATTCATTATTTTTTCAACAGTAAGCGAATCGGAAATGTCTTTTCCAAGATATAATCTTCTGCCGAATAAAACTGTATTTTCCTCACGGTTAATGTAATGTGCTTTTACAAAATCACTGTGTGGTATGCAGTCTCCATCAATGAAAATCAGATAATCGGTTTCAGATTGTCTGATACATTCGTTTAGAATTTTGTTTTTTCTGAATCCGTCATCTTCCTGCCAGACGTGCTTTATATCAAGCACACGTTTGTTCTGCCATTGCGAAATAAAATTCTTTATATCATCACCGGATCCGTCATCTGCAATTATAACATTAAAATCCTTAAAAGACTGTAGTGTCAACGCAGCAAAGATGAGCTCAAGATTTCTGATTTTATTATAAACTGAAATAATCAGGGACACTTTGTTCATTTACTTCTGAATTTTAACTCAATCTTTTCAAACGCAGTAAGCTTAAACAAATCTTTCTTAAAATATATTGTATCCGATTTGTCAATATACCATATTTCATAATTATTATTCTTCATCCATTCGTTAATTTCTTTCAAATGCGGATTAGAGTAATTTTTCCAGTGTGTTTCGATGGAAATAATATCCGGTCTGCTCAAAAGATGTTTTATTACAAACCATTCAGCACCTTCGATATCAATAGAAAGGAGATCAATTGTTCCGTCATCTATTTTATCGAAAGTTTTGGCTTCTACTGAAATTTTTTTTTTGTTATCCGATAAATATTTGTCATTAACTATTGCAGG
>CAYNTN010000041.1:0-32436 GCA_964399995.1 uncultured Ignavibacteriaceae bacterium | reverse complement strand
AACCACTCAACCACTCAACCACTCAACCACTCAACCACTCAACCACTCAACCACTTAACCACTTAACCACTTAACCACTCAACCCACTCAACCACTCAACCACTCAACCACTCAACCAACTAAGCTGCTTTAGTAACGCTTGCTTTTCGAAAATAGAATCTGTAGAAAAAGAATTCCAGTAATGCAACAAGAACAAGAGTAATCGTATCTTTCGGAGTCAGAATAATCGTGCTGCCCTGCTGGGCATAAAAACCTGAAATCTTAAGCATAAAAAGGAACACTGGATTGCCCGGCATCTGCATCCTGTATCCGGTATCCGGAATGAATATGCCTACAAACAGTTCACATACAGTAAGAGAAACGGCAAACAATGTTATGATAAATCCGAGATTCAGAAATGCCTGAAGCCATCCGTCATTCTGATATGATCTGCAAAATGCATAAGCTGCGAATATTACGTGTATGAAATAAATTATTGCGATTATCATTTTACAATTCTTAATTCAGAAAGCTTTTTTAGAAAATAATACTTCTTTAATTGTTTTAAAAATTATCTTAATATCCAAAGCAATAGACCAATTTTCAATGTAATAAATGTCATAATCAATCCTTGTCTGCATTGACGAATCAGATCCCCTTGCTCCGTTAACCTGAGCCCAGCCTGTAATTCCGCATTTTACCCTGTGTCTTTCAAGATAACGGTGAATTGATTCTTTCATTGTGTTTATAAAGTATTCCCTTTCAGGTCTCGGACCGACAATGCTCATTTGACCTGCAAGAACATTTATGAACTGCGGCAGTTCATCAAGGCTGTATTTCCTTATTGTTAGTCCTATTGCAGTATACCGGTTGTCATCCCGGGCTGCCATTTGAGGACCGCTAAGTTCCGCATCGGTTTTCATTGACCGGAATTTCAGCATCATGAATTTCTGTCCGTCGAGTCCGACTCTCTCCTGTTTATAAAACAAAGGACCTTTTGAAGTTACTTTTACGAGAATTCCTACCAGCAGCATTAAAGGGAAAAGCAGAATCATCAGGAACAACGATACGACTATATCAAATGCTCTCTTGATAAACCTGTTCCATACATTCATCGGAAGTGACTTTAATTTCATGAACGGAATTCCGTTAACCTCTTCAATTCTGAGTCTGCTTGTCATTAAGTCAATGAAATCCGGGGCATACATAAATTCAACATTAATTCCTTCGCAAATCCTGAACAGTTCATAAAGCGTATCATGCTGATCCGAAGGAATGGAGATCAGTATTTTTTCAATTGCAAGCTCATTAATTTTCTGAGGAATTAATTTGTAATCGCCTAAATAATTTTTATCCGGGATCCTGTTTTCAGTCATATCATCCGGAGTAAAATATCCTATGACATTAAACCCTGCAAATTTATCCGCAGAAAATTTGTCATAAATTCTTTCAGCCATTTCATTTGCACCGAGAATGGCAACTGTATTAACTCCGATGTTACGATTGTATAAATTTTTCTCGAGTTTTAAAACAAGATACCTCCCGATTGTGATTGTAATGATCGAGATTATCCAGATCAGAAAAAATACTAACCGTGAATACGGAAAATCTCCCTTTAAAATAAACACAAGTGCCATGGCAAACAAAATTCCTATTGAGACACACTTTATAATGACAAATAACTCATCCAGAATGAAAACACATCGCTTTAACCTGTACATTTTCCGTGACTGGAATACAAGTATCCAAATGGGAATTACAATAAATGCAAACTCGACATATCCGTTCAGATCAGGAACACCTTTGGTTACGGGAAATATATCCAGAAAAGGCTTGAATGAAAATCTGATCCAGTATGATATAAGGAATGCTGAAAGTATAGCTATTGCATCTAAAAATATCGTAAGTAAAGGTAATAGTATTTCTATTTTTGAAGACTTGCTTTTCAATTGCCGTTTAAATTCTTAATTAAAATAAATTTTTTATGTGTAAGAGAAAATATAAAACGTCAAACGTCAAACGTCAAACGTCAAACGTGAAACGTGAAACGTCAAACGTCAAACGTGAAACGTCAATCGTGAAACATCAAACGTCAAACTTTTTCGCTATTCTTTATTAATACTCATAGCTCATAACTCATAGCTCATAGCTCATAACTCATAGCTCATAGCTCATAACTCATAGCTCATAACTCATAGCTCATAGCTCATAACTCATAACTCATAGCTCATTGCTCATTGCTAAGCTATTTCCATCAAATACAGCGAGTCTTTATAATTTTTCACAAAGGTTTTCTTAATGACACTATGTTCCGGTTTCCTTAACTGAGGGTCTTCTTCTATTATTTTGAATGCTATCTTCCTCGCTGTTTCTAAAACATCTTTATCCTTATTTAAATCCGTACATGAAAAATTTAATATTCCCGATTGGCGTATCCCGAAGAATTCACCAGGTCCCCGGATTTCCATATCTGTCTCCGCAATTTTAAAACCATCGGTAGTCTCGCATAAAATACTCAGTCTTTTCATTGCGATCTCATCTAAATTTTTTGCAATAAGTATGCAGTATGACTGATCTGCTCCGCGTCCGACTCTTCCACGCAGCTGATGAAGCTGTGACAAACCGAATCTTTGAGCTTCCTCAATGACCATTATAGTTGCATTCGGAATATCAATACCGACTTCAATGACAGTTGTAGAAACGAGAACGTTAATTTTTCCTTTCCTGAAATCCTCTGTCACTTCATCCTTTTCATACCAGAACATTCTTCCGTGAACCATTCCTACATTCAAATCATGAAAAATATCATCCTTCAGAATCTTATAATTCTCTTCAGCCGATTTCAGATCGAGCTTTTCGGATTCATCAATCAAAGGAAATATTATATAAACCTGCCTACCTTTTTTTGTTTCTTCTCTGATAAATGAATAAATTTTCGGTTTATCACTTTCAACCCGTAACGCGGTTTTGATCGGAATCCTGTTCTTCGGAAGTTCATCAATTATTGAAACATCAAGATCTCCGTAGTATGTCAATGACAATGTTCTGGGGATCGGTGTCGCTGTCATGACGAGCACATCCGGATTCAATCCTTTCTCTTTTAATTTTGCTCTCTGCATTACACCGAATTTATGCTGCTCATCAATTACTACGAATCCGAGGTTTTTGTATTCTACTTTTTCTTGTATCAGCGCGTGCGTGCCGAGAATTATGTTTGTTTTGCCTTCTTTAATGTCATACAGAATTTCGTTCCGCAATTTTTTCTTCTGCCCGCCGACAAGAAGGGTAACTTTTACTTCAAGCGGTTTAAGTAAATCCGACAAAGTTTTATAATGCTGTTCGGCGAGAAGTTCAGTCGGACACATAAAAGCAGACTGGTATCCGTTTTCAATCGCAATCAGCATAGAAAATACAGCAACAATGGTTTTGCCGCTCCCGACGTCACCCTGCAATAAACGGTTCATGCACTTGTTTGATTTCATATCAGCATAGATTTCATTCATTACTCTCTTTTGAGCTGACGTTAATTCGAAAGGAAGTATGCTTTTAAATTTTTGTGTAAGCCCTTTTATGTCTTTGTTAAATGTAATCCCTTTCTTTTCATTCTGAATTGATTTCTTTTTCAGGGCAAGTATTAGTTCAAGATAAAATAATTCCTCGAATGACAGTCGCTTTCGGGCTGTCTCAACATCGGTCATTTCCACCGGAAAATTAATCCTTATGATCGCATCTTTCCTGCTGATCAGATTGTGCTCATCTAATATATTTGCGGGAAGTGTTTCTTCAATGTAATCCGGATTTGTTTTCAGTAAAGTGCTGAAAGCATTGAAGATAATTTTTGACAAAAGCAGCGGCTTAATCCATGTCTTTTTGAGAATCCCTGAGAGTTCATATAGAGGGAAAAATCTGAATTTAAGAAAGTCCTTTTCCATCTGGTCATATTCGTTCAGCTTCAAATGATCTCTGTAACTTATTTTAGCAGTTGAGCTGTAATTCTCCTTATCAACTTTTACCCAGAATAAAAACTTTTCATTCAGCCGGAACTGTTTAGCGCGGAATTCACTCGTTCCGAAGACGGGAATATCAAGCACACCGGTTTTATCCTTTAAGATTATCTGCAGGGGATGATTACTCTTTCTCGGGTAAACGACTTCAATGACCTCACCGGTTATGATAACATTCTCATCAATGTGATTATTTATTTCCCTGATAGTTATTTTGTGAATGTAAGCTCTTGGAATGAAATTAAGGAAGTCATCTAAAGTATTGATCCCGATCTTTGAAAACGCTTCCGCTCTTTTTTCACCTACACCTTTTAAATATTTAATATCCATATTATCTTTTATATATTGCTCAAATTTAAAAATAAAATAAGTTTAGAGTAATGTATTTTTAAATAGGTTCTGAAATTCTTTTAAACAGCAATCAATCCGAAGCCACTTTATCCAAAAGTCTGAATTTAATAATGAAGGTTAAAAATAAAGGTAGTAAGAATAAACCAAATCCCGTTAATAAGGAGAAAATTATTGTAGAAGTTAGACCGGAGAATGTTTATTACAAATATTTTTGTTATCTCATTACACTTATTCTGCCTGTAATAACGGCTTACCACTACTATCAGACAGCACTTACAACAAATCAATTCCTTAGCTTCCCGCTGGATGACCCCTGGATCCATCTGACATTTGCAAGAAATATCGTTGAATATTTCAGCTTTTCTTATTACAAAAATGAACTTGTGACAGCAGGTTCAACTTCACCTTTGTATGTTTTCATTGCTGCTGTTGGATTTCTAATTTCGAAAAATGAAATGATCCTTAGTTATATTCTTGGAACTGCTTTCTTCGCTTTGTCATCATTTTGTTTTTATAAACTCGCATTAAAGGAATTCAATGATGATATATTATTAAGCTTACTTGTGTGCCTGGTTTATGTATTTGATTACTGGATGAACTTCATCGCAGTTTCAGGTATGGAAACGACTATGTTTATTTTTCTGCTCCTTCTGGGCGTATATTATTATAAATCAAAAAATGCAATTGCTCTGGGAATTACACTGGGACTCATCTTCTGGGCAAGACCTGACGGAATTGCATTCATAGGAGCAATAGCTGCGGATTACATTTATTCACGTCTGATTGCAAAAAATAAGGAAACGAACAAGACATTTTCCTTAAAAGAAATTCTAATAATGTCCTGTATTCTTCTTGTTTTTCTGCTGGCATATTTTGGAATGAATCTGTATTTGTCCGGGACAATTCTTTCAAATACGTACAGTGCTAAAGTAGCTCTTAATATAGATACGGATACAAGACTTCATTTTCTTTCTTTTCACATCTGGAATTTTTTTACAACAGAACACTACATTTATTTTCTGCCCGGTTTCATAATAGTCTTTATAAATCTTTGCACTGACATTTATAAAAGAAGGTACAATAATAATACCATTTACATATTTTTTATTTTGCTCTTTATTTTAATTTACCTGATAAAACTTCCGATGTTCAGCAGGTTCGGAAGATATTTTATGCCGATGCTTCCTTTTTATATAATTGTTTCAATGGGAGGCTACTATATTTTGTTTAACTTAATTAACAGGTATCTGAAAAAACCGGTGCTTATCAAAGCGGTTAATGCTTTAGTGTTCATCTCAATATTAATTTACTCTTTTTTTATATATCAAAACTACAGTCAGTTTTACGCCACTCACTGCAAATATATACATGACAGGCAGGTGCAGACAGCATATTGGTTTAGAGATAATACTACTGATAAAGATATCATAGCTGCACATGATATAGGTGCGATAGGGTATTATTCGCAGAGAAAGATTGTGGATATAGCTGGACTGATAAGTCCGGATTTGGTAAAATTCTCTAACCGTGATGACTATAATGAAATACTAAATCAGTATTTCAGAGACAGCGGTGTTACATACACAGCATTTTACAGAGAATGGTTTTTTTTGCTTAATCAAAATTTTGTATTCAATTCACCTGATGACCGGGCGGATGAAGCGTTGTATGTGTATAAATTTGACCCGGAGAAATCAAAAGTACTGCCGAGAAAAATTAATTATATGATGAATGAAGCAAATAAATACATTTACCAGTCAGACGGGAGTAAAATGATTTCATCAATGAATGAGATTTTAAAGGTTGAACCGGATTATGCATTAGCATATTTTTACAAGGCATACGGATATTACTTTTTGAACGACAGGAAAGGATTCGAGGAGAATATAGAAAAAGCTATTCAGATTTTTCCTGATTTCAAAGATGCATTAATAGAATCCGGGAAAATTGCGATGTCGAAGGGGGATTTCGGATTAGCAAAATTACGATTTAATTCTGTTATTAAACTTGATCCGGCGAATAAAATTGCTTTGGAAAATCTTAAATCCCTTACTGATAATTCTAAAGCAAACGTACAATCAAAAAATGTAAATGATTTAATGATTGCGGCTGCAAAATTTATTGAAGAAAAAAACGCACAGAAGATCATTTCTTCGATGAACGAAGTCATAAAGATAGATCCTGAATATTCATTAGCATATTTCTACAGGGCATATGGTCACACAATAGTTGAAGATTATAATAATTTTGAAAAGGATATTCAAAAGTCAATTCTGCTTAATCCGAAATTCGAGGAAGCTTTAATTGAATACGGAAGATTTTTAATGAATTTCGGGAGGTTTGAAGAAGCAAAAGCAAAATTCAACAAAGTAATTGAATTTGATCCGGTAAATAAAGCAGCACTTGAAAATCTTAAATCGATTGATGATACACTTAAGACATTGAATAGCAATTAACCCCAATTAGCCGCAGATACCGGTAATTACAAGCCTCATCTTTAAAGAAAATGATCCTCATTAAGTAATCAGCAGACATTAAAAAATTTGAATAAAGCCGGATGAAGAAATTCTCCCGGCTTTTTTTGTATTCGGTGAGTAAGAAGTTTTTTAATTTTTTTGGGGAAGGATTTAATATTGGATGATCCGAACATTACAGATAGAACTAACCAAAAAAAATCCGGATTCTTGAATATGAACCCGGATTCCCAAGGAGTAAAATAATATGAAGAGTATTATTTTACTTTACATATTAATGGTCAAAGTGTTGTCAGCTTCGTTATATGTTGTTTTATAACTTTTTAAATTCTTTGTTGCCGGTCCGTTTGTAACCTTACCTGTGGAAGAGTAGGTCGATCCGTGACAGGGGCATTCAAATCCGCTGCCTGTATAATCTACATCACACTTTTTGTGCGTACAGATCATGCTTAATGCTAAGAATTTAGATTGTCCGGTTCTTGTTACAAAAGTCTTTCCTATGATAGTACTTCCGCCAACACTTCCTAAATCCGGATAATCAGCCAGATTGATCACTTTTGCTGTTGTAGAAGATATGTCTTTTTCAGCTTCCGCAAATAATTTTTTTACATCTATCGCACTTAAAGCTATTGATCCCGCTGCTATTGTTTTTAAGGAAGTTTTTAAAAAATCCCTTCTGTTAAAATTTTCTCTCTCCATGTGAATTGATTATATTAATTTATTAATTTATTAATTTATTTAATTTAAATACTCTTACTTGATTAAAAAATTCCGGGAATTATTTTATCAAAAACATTTTCTTTGTTTCAATGAATCCTTCAGTCTGAATTTTATAATAATAAACTCCGCTTGTGAAATTAATTGCATTCCAGTCTACCTGATATGAACCGGCATTAAGTTTTTCATTTACTAAAGTTTCAACTTCCTGTCCCATATTGTTATAAATTTTCAACGTTACATTGGATGAATTCGGAACTGAAAAGTTTATATTAGTGACCGGGTTAAACGGATTTGGATAATTTTGTGACAGCTCGTAACTCCGGACAATTTCAGTGATCTGTGTAATTGAAGAAGTTACTGCATTTATGCTTCCTACCATATCCGGAACATGAGGAGTGCACACATAATTATACATTCCGGCAACCGTAATAACATAACTAAAGGTTGGTGAGCCGGAACTCAGATTAGCATTCCATGGAGCTGCTCCTATTGGTCTTACGCTTCCGTTCGTACCGTTACAGGTGGTTGTATGATCTCCGGTTATTCTTGTCCATTTAACAGTATCTCCAACAGTCACACTTATGTTTGCAGGATTGAAAGAGAAGTTTGAAGCTGAAACATTGTGTACCGTTGAATAAGAATCGGTTGAATTAATAAACATCATGGTGAATAATGCCAACACAAGAGATTGAATTTTTTTTGATTCCATTTTCTTTGTTATTTTATTATTTGATTAAAATCATTTTCTTAATTGCTGAAAAATTCTCTGTTTCAAGCCTGTAAAAGTAAACACCGCTGGATTGATTTACAGCATTCCATTTCACCTGATAAGTTCCGGGAAATAAACTCTGACTCAGAAGCCTGTCAACTTCCTTTCCCGATGAGCTATAAATAATCATAGTCACAAATGACTTTTCCGTAATATCAAATCTTATGTTTGTAGATGGATTAAACGGATTCGGAAAATTATCATGGAGATAAAAGTCTTCCGGTGTTGTTGCATTCTGCATGACAATGTTGGTACTTTTTGCAGTTCTCCCTGTCACAGTATTTGTGAAATCAGATAAACCGAAAGTATTATAAGAACATACTTTGTAATAATAGACATTGTCTGGTGTCAGACCGACTTCCTGATAAGTAAGTATATCCAACCCAACCGTATCAATATACTTAAAGAGAATCTGTCCTTCTTCCCTTCGTGCTATGATAAATCCAAGCTCATTACTCGAATTATCCTGCCACTGAATGGTAATACTTGTCGGAGTCGAATCGGTAAGGATTAAGTTTGAAGGAGCTCTTGGGATATTGACTGTATCAATAATTGCTGTTGTATATGCAATATTTGAATAATCAGACTTCAGATTTCCGGCATAAGCATAGACTCTGTAATAGTATGTGACATTATTCGTCACCCAGTAATCTAAAAACCGGTCAGCGTTCTGCACTGCAGAGCCAATAGTCTCCCATGGAACTAAAGTATCACCGGTATAAGAACGTTCGATATAAAAGCCTTCTTCATTATTGGAATTGTCATCCCATTTGACTTTTATATAGCTCATTTCTTCGGGTTCCGCCTCTAAATTTGAAGGGGCAATTATCACCTGAGCCCCGGCGGTCCCCGAAAGGAATGCTGCTAAAAGCATTATTTGTAAAATAAATTTTATCACTTTTTTTTTTCTCCTTGGTATTAATTAATTTTTTAAGTTGTGTAAAATGCTAACGGTTGATTAATTAATTTGATTCAAAAATATACTTGGTGTAATTAAAAGTCCAAACAATAATTCAATTATCCGTAGGATTCAAATTTTGTTTAAAAGAGTTGTAATTAGTTTTTATTATACTAATATTGAATACAAATTCCAGTAAATAAGGATAAAATGAAAGTTACAGACGACTTATTTCAGCTCATTAAATCACTTGACCAGTCTGAAAAGAGGTACTTCAAGGTGTTTGCTACAATGCATATTAAGGGCAGTGATGAAAACAAATATGTAATGCTTTTCGACGCAATAGATAAGCAAACAGAATATGATGAAGAGGAGATTCGGAACCGTTTTAAAAAGGAAAAATTTCTGAACCAACTTCATGTTGCAAAAAATTATTTGTACAATAACATTCTCAAAAGTCTCCGGCAGTTTCATTCGGAAAAGTCAAAGCTGAATGAGCTAATGGATATCCTGAGGGATGTGCAGATTCTCTATGACAAGTCTCTCTTTAAACAATGCAGAAAACTTCTCGACAAAGCAAAAAAGATAGCTTATACCTATGAGAAACATTCTCACATTCTTGCGGTTCTCGACTGGGAAAAAACTCTTGCCCGGACCAGTGCCTATGCCAACAGCAATGAGAAAGATCTTATGGAATTCTACAGCGAGATTAATGATAATCTTGAAAAACTGGCTAACATTAATGAGTACTGGAAGCTTACAATGAAATCATTTCTCCTCAGGAAAAAGCAGGGAGAAATCAGAGATAAGGCTGAGCTGAAGAAATTTAATGAAATCATAAAACATCCGTTACTGCAGTCAGAGAACAATGCGACAAGCTTTCAGTCAAAAAATTTTTTCTTTAACATCAAAGGACTGTATTATTTTACAAATAAAGATTATAAAAATCTGTTGGAGTACGCAAAAAAGCTTGTTGATCTTCTCGAAGAAAACCCGCTGCTTATGAAAGAAGAAAATTATATTGCTTCACTTTATAATCTGCTGCTGGTTCAGATTGAACTCAAGCAATTTGAAGATGCATTAAAAACAATTAAAAAGCTGCGAAGCATTGAAACCAATTCTCCGGTCATGCAGGCAAGAATTTTTGTAACTTCTTATGATACCGAACTTAATTTATATCTGAGCACAGGTGAATTTGAAAAAGGCATTCCTCTTGTAAAGGAAATCGAAGAAGGTCTGAAAAAGCTTAAGGAGAAAATAAATAAAGAATCCGAAGTTCTTTTTTCATTCAATATTGCCTATTTATTCTTCAGTCTTGGAGATTATAACACTGCTCTGAAATGGATCAACGAAATTATAAATGACAAAGAGCTTACAATACGCGAAGACATACAGTGTTTTGCAAGAATTCTGAATCTTCTTGTTCATTATGAACTTGGGAATTATGATCTGATTGAATATATAATGAAATCTACACGCAGATATCTTTCTAATAAAAACAAGCTGAATAAGTTTGAACTTATAACGCTGAGTTACATCCGGAAACTGATCAATGCAAACATAGATGATGACAAGATGTTTATATTCAATGAATGGAAAAAGGAGCTGAATGCAATCTCAGATGACATACTTGAAATAAAAGCTTATGAATATTTCGACTTCATTTCATGGCTCGAAAGCAAGCTGGGGAAGAAGAGCTTTGCGGAGGTCGTAAGATCAAAGAAAAAGTAACAGGATTCGTAAAATTCATGAGATTCGTAAGATTCATAAGACTTGTATGATTTGGATTGCCGTAAAATTCTTTTTCAGGATGAATTCTTATCTTTTTATTTTTTTTATTAAATTTTCTTTTGTAAATTTTTTTTTAATTTGGAAATGCCTATCTTGCCAGCAGTAAATAAAAAATATTTAATTTGAAATTTAACTTTACATATACATTTTTCTTTTTTAGCTTTTTTAGCAAAGGAAGGGCTTTGTATATGTGAATAAAAGCACATAAAGCATATATAAAGCCCCTGAAAAACAGGGGCTTTTTTTTTGTATAAATTTAAACACGACTAAATGAAAATAGCAATACAGGGAATTAAAGGCGCATTTCATGAAATAGCAGCGAAAGAATATTTTGGTGAAGATATTGAAACATTAAACTGTGACAAATTCAAACAAATATTCGATTCCGTACAGACAGGTGAAGCTGATTTCGGAATTGCGGCAATTGAAAATACAATCGCAGGCAGTATATTGGAAAATTACGTATTGTTGAAAAAATCGAAGCTTAAAATTACCGGAGAGATAAGTTTACACATTACTCAGAATTTTATGACTTTACCCGGAACAAAGATTAATGATATAACTGAAGTCTATTCTCACCCAACGGCAATTTTACAGTCAAAAGAATTTTTTAATTCTTATCCTGAAATGAAGCTTATTGAATGGCCGGATACAGCGTCAAGCGCTAAAAAAATAGCTGATGAAAAACTTGTTAATACAGCTGCAATTGCAAGTGAATATGCCGCTGAATTGTATGGACTTGAAATTCTTGCACGCAAAATTGAAACCAATGAACAAAATTATACACGGTTTGTCATAATTCAGAGAAATCCGCTTAATGATATCGAAAACAATAAAGCTTCTGTTTGCTTTGAACTCGGACACTACCCCGGTTCACTTGTAGATGTTCTTATGATATTTAAAAATCAGCAAATTAATATGACAAAAATACAATCCCTGCCGATTCTTGGCAGCCCTTACCAATATTATTTCTATATTGATCTTGAATGGAAAGACCGATCAAAGTATGATAAAGCGCTGAACAGCGTTTTAAAAATTGTTTCCAATCTTTCAGTAATGGGTGAATATAAACGTGATGAAAAATTTAACCATGACGTTTTGAAATAACATCTTCAGATTACAATAATTTTAAATAAAAAAATTAAATTTGATTACAAATGGAATTAAAATTAGAAATTGAACCTCTTGAAAATTGGGGTTTAACTCCGGCTGTACCCTTGATAATAGCCGGACCATGCAGTGCTGAAACTGAAGAGCAAACACTCGCAGCAGCAAGAGGTTTGCACTCACAAGGAGTAAAAGTATTCCGTGCAGGAATATGGAAACCGCGTACTCGTCCTAATCAGTTTGAAGGAGTCGGCTCCGTCGGTCTGAAGTGGCTGCGGCTTGTAAAGCAGGAAACCGGAATGCTCACGGCAATCGAGGTTGCGAATGTGAAACACGTTTATGAAGCACTGAAAATGGGAGTAGACATTTTATGGATAGGAGCCCGGACTTCGGCAAATCCTTTTTCTGTCCAGGAAATTGCAGATGCTTTGGAAGGCGTCGATATTCCGGTACTTATAAAAAATCCAGTGAACCCGGATTTGGATCTATGGATCGGTGCTATCGAGCGCATAGCCAGAGCAGGCATCACCAAAATCGCAGCTGTACACAGAGGGTTTTCGTCGTCGGAAAAAACTATATACCGTAATGTACCAAAGTGGGAGGTTGCCATTGATCTTCGACAGCGAATGAAGAACTTGCCGCTCATTTGCGACCCGAGTCATATTGCCGGACGGTCTGACCTGGTTTTTTCAGTTTCTCAGCAGGCAATGGACCTTGGTCTTGACGGATTAATAATAGAATCTCATCCTGATCCGCGCGTAGCTCTGAGCGATGCAAAACAGCAGATTACTCCTGATGAAGTAGGAGCATTAATGAAAAATCTGATTATCCGTGAAGATAAAATTGATAATGCCACTTTTACTGCGTCGCTTCTGGAATTGCGTTCGAAAATCGATATGCTTGATGAAAACATTCTTTCGGTGATTCAAAAAAGAATGAATGTTGTAAAGCAAATCGGCAAAAATAAAAAAGAAAATAACATAAGAATCCTTCAGTCAGACCGCTGGATGGAAGTCATTGAAACAGCAAAGCATAAAGGCAGCAAAAAAGGATTAAGCGAAGAGTTTACCGAAAAATTATTCAAAGCTATTCATCAGGAATCTATTAATATTCAGACTGAAATTTTAAATTCATGATGGGTTCATAAGATTCATAAGATTCATAAGATTCATAAGATTCATAAGATTCATAAGATTTGCAAGAATTAAGATTTATTTCAAATATTAATGAAAAATTTATTTATAAAAAGCAGCATAGGAAATTCGGAAATCATAATCGGAGAAACTCTCTCAAACGCTTCGAAATATTTACCAAAGAATAGAAAAATAGCCATTATTACAGACAGCCGGTTAAATTCAATTTACGGTTCTCAATTTCCCGGAGCAGATTTGGTTATTGAAATTCCGCAGGGTGAAAACAATAAAACACTTCAAACGCTTGATGTAATTTTCAGGAAATTAATTAATGCTGAATTTGACCGGTCATCATTTATTCTTGCTATCGGCGGAGGAATTGTATGTGATGTGGCAGGGTTTGCAGCTGCCACTTTTATGCGTGGGATTGATTTCGGATTTGTATCTACTACACTCTTAAGTCAGGTTGATGCAAGTGTGGGCGGAAAGAATGGTGTCAATTATTATGGATATAAAAACATGATAGGCACTTTTTGTTTACCGGAATTTGTAATTTGTGATATAGAAATGTTAAGAACATTGCCGGAGGATGAGATGTTAAGCGGCATGGCTGAAGTTGTAAAACATGGCGCAATTGCCGGTGAAGCTTTGTTTGAATTCATAGAACAAAATATAGATATGGCTAAGACCGGTGACAGGAATGTGCTGGAAAGATTTGTTTATGATTCGGTTCTGATTAAATCTGATATTGTAAATTTGGATGCAAAAGAGAAAAGCGTCCGAAGGATTTTAAATTTCGGACATACATTCGGACACGCAATTGAAAAAAATACTAAAATGAAACACGGCATGGCAATCAGCATCGGAATGGCAATGTCCGCTCAAATTTCCGCTGTCCGTGGTTTAATAAATCAAAACAGTGCCGATAGACTGACGGCATTATTGAAAAAGCTTGGACTTCCGGTTGAATTGCCAATCGAACCCGATGAACTTTTTGATGCAGTTAGAAAAGACAAAAAACGTGAAGCAGCTGAAATTCATTTTGTGCTTCTTGATAATATCGGATCTGCGGTTGTTGAGAGATTTACTTTTGAAGAATTAGAATCTATCGTCTATGATCTGTATTAGCATTCCGGAAAAAAATATTGAGACCTGCCTGGAGTTAATTAATTCAGCAGACATGGCTGAAATCCGGATTGACAAGGCGGGATTTGATGAATCAGAAGTCCGCGTCCTGTTTTCAAAATCAACCAAACCTCTTATTGCCACCTGCAGACCGGAATTAGTTGAGGATTCGAAACGCCTGGAACTTCTTAAAGCAGCAATAGAAGCAGGAGCTGCTTATGTTGATATAGAAATTGAGTCTCACGATGAAATAAAGAATAAGATAATTCAGCATGCAAGATCCTTTGGTTGCAAAGTAATTATATCATATCATAATTATGTTAACACACCGTCTGCTGACGAATTAAATTCAATTACAGCGAATTGTTTTGATACAGGTGCCGATATTGTCAAAATTGCAACTACTGCTGTCAATGACTGTGACTGTGCGCGGATTCTCGGATTATATGATAAGTACACTTCACTTGTTGCACTGGCAATGGGAGAGACGGGAAGAATAACACGGGTAGCAAATTTATTTTTAGGAAGTGCTTTTACTTTTGCATCAATTTCAGATGAGCAAAAAACAGCACAGGGTCAGCTTACAGTTACTGAGATGAAAACTATTCTGAAAAATTTATATTTCACTAAGAGCATTTATTCAAAATAATTTTTCTAGCATAACAGATCATTAATATAAATACAAAAATATTTGCGGTTACCGGCTGTCCTGTTATCCACAGCAAAAGTCCGGATATGTTTAACATTGAATTCAATAAAACCGGATTAGATGCTGCTTATGTCCGGCTGGCGGCAAAGGATGCCCAAGAGGCAATTTCTGCTTTTAAATCTCTTGGGATTCAAGGTATGAATGTAACAGCTCCATTCAAAGAAAGCATTATAGAATATCTTGATGAAATTCACGGCGCGGCTAAAGTCATCGGCTGTGTAAATACCATAATAAATAAAAACGGAAAACTTCATGGTTATAATACTGACTATTTTGGAGTAACTCAAAGTTTTGCCGGTGCGGGAATTAATGTTAAAAATAAGCGATGTCTGGTGATCGGCTCAGGAGGAGCAGGAAAGGCAGCAGCTTACGGTATACATAATGAATCAGGAAAAGCAATTCTAATAAACCGCACTTATTCCAGAGCAAAAAATGCAGCTGAACTTATAGGATGCGAATCAGCAAAATTCAAAGAGCTTGAAGAGCAGGTAAGAAAAGCTGATATCATAATTTCTTCTCTTTCTCAGAAAATTAATTCTGTAAAGAAAGATTGGTTAAATTCATCTCAGATAATTTTTGATGCTAATTATAAGGATTCGGAATTAATTCCGATGGCTCGGGAAAAAAGCTGCACAATAGTAAACGCAGAGAACTGGCTTCTCAATCAGGCACTCATGGCATATGAACTATTTCTGGGAGAAAAACCAAATAAAGTGTACATGAAGCAAGGACTTGATTACCTTAATTTAGCAAAAAAGAAAAACGTAATTTCACTCATTGGTCTTGCAGGATCAGGAAAAACGAGCCTTGGAAAAATCATTGCAAAAAATATGGGTTATAATTATAAGGATATTGATGATGAGATAGAAACAAGGGAGCGGAAAACTATTACGCAGATTTTTAAAGATCACGGAGAAGATTATTTCAGAAATCTTGAAACTGAAATTTTAACAGAGTGCATTAACTCAAAGAAGCCTCTGGTACTTTCATGTGGAGGCGGTGTTGTGCTGAGCGAACGGAACAAGAAAATATTAAAAGATAACTCTTTAGTTTTATGGCTGCAAGCTTCGCCTGAAGTAATTCTTCAGCGAATAGATGTAAGCAAACGCCCGTTACTTAGTGTAAATGATCCTTTAGAAAAACTCAAAGAGCTTTTCAATTCGCGAAAAGGGATGTATGCCCGGACTGCAGATATTATTTTCAGCACAGAAAGAAAGATGAACGGACAAAGTGCCGATAATATTATTATACAAGAATTAAATTCAATATGAATGTAAAAACAATATATCCTTCATCTGTTGATGGTACAATTAAAGCGCCTGCTTCTAAAAGCATGATGCAGCGGGCTATTGCAATAGCAACACTTGCAAAAGGGACATCAGTTATACACGGATACACTCCTAGTAATGACAGTGATGCAGCGCTTGTTATTGCCCATGCTTTAGGAGCTGAGGTGAATAAGGAAGGTGAAAAAATTATAATTAGAGGTGGATTAAACCCCAGAACTCAAAATCTAAATTGCGGTGAATCAGGACTAGGAATCCGCATGTTTACCCCGATTGCATCCCTATGTAATATACCGATAACTCTTCAAGGAGAAGGTTCACTTAAAACACGACCGGTTTCTATGGTTGAGCAGCCATTGCGGGATCTTGGTGTTTCAGTTAAAACAAATAACGGATTTGTACCTGTGGAAGTGTGCGGTCCTATCAGGGGAGGGATTTCACACGTTGACGGATCTTTAAGTTCACAAGTTCTTACCGGATTACTCATTGCAAGTCCTTTGGCAAAAAAAGATACGACAATTAATGTAGGCAAACTAAAAAGTAAACCATACATTGATATGACTTTGCAAATTATGAAGGACTTCGGAGTACTTGTTTCTCAAACTTTTTATGAAAATTTTTTCATCCGGGGAAACCAAACATACGAAGCGCGTGAATATACTGTAGAGGGGGATTGGAGCGGAGCGGCTTTTGTACTTGTTGCCGGTGCATTGGGGGGTTCGGTCACAGTAGAAAATATACAAAGCAATTCCAAACAGGCAGACGCAGCGATTTTAAAAGCGATCAGGAAATCCGGAGCAATAGTTTCAATTGTAGAAGATTCTGTTTCAGTTACAAAAAAAGATCTCCATGCATTTGAGTTTGATGCGACAGAATGTCCTGATCTTTTTCCTCCGTTAACTGCACTTGCAGCACACTGCAAAGGAGTCACCGAGATCAAAGGAGCTTCACGACTGAAGCATAAAGAAAGCGACAGAGCTAGTACACTTCAAACAGAATTTGCAAAGGTCGGAACAAAGATAGTTACGGAAGGAGATACAATGCTTATTTACGGCGGCACACTTTCAGGCGGGAAAATGAATTCAAACAACGATCACAGGATTGCAATGGCCGGCGGTGTTGCAGCAATTATGTCTCAAAAACCGGTAGAGATCGAAAATCCTGAGTGTGTTGCAAAATCTTATCCTGATTTTTTTGAGGATCTTAAAAAAGTATATAAACTATGAATTAATTTAAACCTATAGCAAACGATATTTAAAGCAAATATTAAAATTTTATAAATGAACAGTTTCGGAAGATTATTCAGAATCAGCATATTTGGCGAAAGCCACGGAATACAAATTGGAATTATAATAGACGGTTGTCCCGCAGGAATATCACTAAAGGAAGATGACATGGCTGAAGATTTGAAAAGGCGGCGTGCAGGGGGAACCGGAACAACTCCCCGCTTAGAACCGGACCTTCCTCGTATTGTGAGCGGCGTTTATAATGGAAAGACTACCGGTGCACCTATCACAGTAGTTTTTGAAAATACAAACATTAAATCAGGTGACTACTCAAATCTGAGGGATCAGCCGCGCCCCGGGCATGCAGACTATACAGGCAGTCAGAAATTCGGAGGATACAATGATCCTCGGGGAGGAGGACATTTTTCGGGAAGGATGACATTGTGTCTTGTAGCTGCGGGTATAATTGCTAAAAAAATAATTGCTCCGGTTAAAGTTACAGCTGAGCTTATTGAAGCCGGGGGAAGCAAAGATATTATTAAAAATGTTGAATCAGCTCTTGCAGAAAATGACTCGATTGGAGGTATTGTAGAATGCAGATGTACGGAATTACCGGCTGGACTTGGAGAACCGTTTTTTGATTCCGTTGAAGCTCTGATTTCACATATTATATTTTCAGTTCCTGCAATAAAGGGTATTGAATTCGGAAGTGGTTTCGATGCTGCACGAATGAAAGGCAGTGAACACAACGATGTTATTTTGAATGATTCAGGAAAAACTAAGACAAATTATGCAGGAGGAATTAACGGAGGCATAACTAACGGAAATGAATTAGTATTCCGAGCTGCAGTTAAGCCGACTTCGAGTATCAGTATACCTCAGGAAACTTATAATTTCAAAAAAGAAAAAATTGATACTCTTGAAGTTAAGGGACGTCATGATGCCTGTATCGCACTTAGAGTACCTGTGGTAATTGAGTGTGCAGCTGCTATTGCTTTAGCGGATTTGATGATGATGGCTCAGCAGCGTACGAGAGTGTTTTAGTATTTCAGCTTTCCCGATTGATAGGATTCATAAGATTTATAAGATTCGTAAGATTGTAAGATTTATAAGATTAAAACCATTAACTTTTAACTTTCAACTTTCAACTAAATAATGCTTGTTCCAAAATTATTTACAACTTTAAAATTCTACACCAAAGAACAATTCTACAAAGACATTTCCGCCGGCATAATTGTCGGGATAGTAGCTCTTCCGCTTGCGATTGCTTTCGGGATTGCATCGGGTGTATCTCCGGAAAAAGGTTTGTTCACCGCTGTGATTGCCGGGTTTATTATTTCTGCGCTGGGCGGAAGCCGTGTGCAGATAGGCGGTCCGACAGGAGCTTTTATTGTAATTGTTTTCGGAATTGTGCAGACATACGGGCTCGACGGACTGATGATAGCAACAATCTTAGCGGGTATTATTTTGATTATTATGGGTCTGGCAAAGTTCGGTACTCTGATAAAATTCATTCCGCTGCCGCTGATCACGGGCTTTACATCGGGTATTGCAATAATAATTTTTATAACTCAGGTGAAAGATCTGCTGGGATTAAAAATTGAAACCCTGCCTTCAGAATTTTTGGAAAAGATTCCGGTGTATATAGCAAACATAAATTCATTCAATCCTCAGACTTTAATCATATCAGTAATCACACTTTCGATCATTATATTTTTTCCTTTCATTACAAAGAAAGTCCCGGGAATATTTGTTGCGCTGATTGCAGGAACACTAATATCGCAATTCTTCGGAATGAATGTTGAAACCATCGGCTCAAAATTCGGCGCGATCCCGAATTCAATTCCTTCACCTGCATTTCCGGAAATTACTTATGCAAAAGTTTATGCCTTAATAGGTCCGGCATTTACAATTGCATTGTTAGCAGCGATAGAATCTTTGCTCAGCGCAGTTGTAGCAGACGGTATGATAGGCGGGAAACACCGTTCTAATATGGAACTGGTCGCAAACGGAATTGCTAATATTGCCTCACCGGTATTCGGAGGTATTCCTGCTACAGGTGCGATTGCAAGAACAGTAACCAATATCCGCAGCGGCGGCAGAACTCCTGTTGCAGGGATCACTCACTCTTTTGTTCTTCTTTTGATAATGATCTTTTTCGGTCAGTATGCGGGAATGATTCCGTTATGTGTCTTAGCGTGCATACTTGTTGTCGTTGCTTACAATATGTTTGAATGGCGAGAATTCAAAGCACAACTGAAGATGCCGAAGAGCGACGTCATAGTTTTGCTTACTACTTTTTTCCTGACGATTTTATTTGATCTTACCATAGCAATTGAAATAGGCATGATAATGTCGGCGTTCTTATTCATGAACCGCATGGCGAATGTAACCAACATTGGAATTATAACTCGTGAGTTTGACGAAAGCGGAGAAGCTGAAGACTCGGGTGAAAGTTCCGCGCAGCCGAAGGACATTCCCGAAGGCGTAATCATTTATGAAGTGAACGGACCTTTCTTTTTCGGAGCCGCGAGTAAGTTCAAGGAAACATTGAGGACAGTTGATAAGAAATCACGCGTACTTATTCTAAGGTTAAGGAATGTTCCTGCCATAGATGCAACAGGACTCGCAACCATCGAGGACATTTTTGATGAATGCAGAAAAAATAATTCTACTCTCATACTTTCGGGAATACACGCACAGCCGTTATTTGCAGCAGAAAAGGCCGGGCTTATTCAGAAGATCGGTGATGATAATGTGTGCGGGAGTATAGATGATGCGTTGAAGCGGGCAAGGGAATTAATTGATAATTGATAACTGAAGTTACGCAATGTGTAAACTTTCTTTTTAATAACCACCCCCAAACCCCCTCCTTTGCAAGGAGAGTGTCTCAAAACCTTCAAGAAATTTTTACCACAAAGACCCAAAGGCTCAAAGAAGAGCAAAATCAAATAATTTTTTCTTAGTGTCTTTGAGACTTTGTGGTAAAAGGTAGTTCTGAGACACCTTCGCAAGGAGGGGGCAGGGGGAGGTGCTCAAAAGGTTGAAGAAATTTCAAATTCTGTAACTACAATTTTCAAAGACTAATTGTAAAGTATGATTTGCGTAACTTCAGTTGATAATTGATAGTTTCCGCTACCTGCTTACACTTATTTTTTTTAAAACACAAATATTAATATTTATTGAATTAATAATTTCCTATATTAATCCACCCCTAAAATTGTATACAATCAACCTTAAATAAATGTATACGCCATGAAAAATCTAATCACCTATTCTTTGCTTTTATTTTTGAGCGCAATTTTATTTATGGCTCAGAAAAGTCCGGACAAACCTGAGAAATGGAATCAGGTAAGAATGCAAACAGGTCTATATGATCCGGATGTTATTTCAAATGCACCTCTTCCGCAGTCATTCGATTATTTTAATCAGACTTCGGTCACAAGATATTTAAATGATCCGAATGGTGTATATGCAATCAATCCAAATGTAAGAGTTCTCCCGCGAAGTAACAGTTATCAGAGCGAAGTAATCATCTGCAGGCATCCGTCAAACCCCTTGATAATGTTTGGTTCATCCAACGCAATTAATAATGCCGGGGGTTCATTATTCATAAGTGAAGGAGTTTATCTTACTACAAACGGCGGATTGAATTGGTTTGGATCAGATACATTACAGGGAGCACCAATTTCAAATCACGGAGGCGATCCGGGTCCGACAATTGACAAGAACGGAACTCTTATCATGACTCATCTTGGATACTCGATTTCAGGTATGTTTGCAAACTACTCTACAAATAACGGAGCTACATGGTCAGCTAATTATACGATTGCATCCGGATCACAGGACAAAAATTTTGCTTCCACGGATGATGCTGTTTCAAGTCCTTATTACGGAAGATCTTATGTTGTCTGGTCAAGGTTCACAGCAGCCGCGCCGCCGATTGCAGTTTCTTATACAACAAACGGAGGAGTATCATGGTCACCAGGCGTTGACATAAATACATCGGTAGCAAGCCATTACTCACAGGGGTGTGACATCAGGGTTGGTCCTAACGGTGAAGTTTATGTAGTCTGGGCAGCACCAATTTTAGGAAGTCCTTACACGGAAGATTTTGCAGGCTTTGCTAAATCTACAAACGGGGGAGTTACCTGGACCGTGACAAACAATGCATATGATATGAATGGTATCAGAGGTACATTTACAACCAAGGCAAGCATCAGAACCAACGGCTTCCCGAGAATTGATGTTGACAGAAGCGGCGGTGTGAGAAACGGATGGATCTATGTTGTAGCTTCTGAAAAAAATCTTTCGCCTGCCGGATCTGACCCTGATGTTGTTCTTCATAAATCAACCGACGGCGGTACAACGTGGTCAGCCGGAATCAGAGTAAATCAGGATGCATTGAATAACGGCAAATACCAGTGGTTTCCTGCCATAAGAGTAGATGAAAACGGTGCTGTCAATATTGTGTATTATGATGACAGAAATACAGCATCTGATTCCGGAGAAGTTTATGTTTCAAGATCACTTGATGGCGGTGCAACATTTACAGACTTATTAGTAAGCGATCACAGATTTAAACCAAAAGCTCTTGGCTTATCAGGAGTCGCCGGCGGTTATCAGGGAGATTATATCGGGATTACATCAGGCAACGGAAAGGTCTGGCCAATCTGGATGGACGATAAATCGGGAATTTACCAGGCATGGACTACATCAATTGATATTGGTCCTTCAATAACGCATACTCCTTTACCAAACACTGAGCAGCTCAGCGGAAATTATACTGTAAGCTGTGTCATTACTCATTCAAATTCCGGCATTGATCCGTCAAAGACAAAGCTATTCTGGTCGAGAAACAATTTGACCGTTACTGACAGCCTGCTGATGACAAATACAGGAGGAAACAACTGGAGCGCAAACATCCCCGCTAACGGTTCGAATGCAGTTTACAGATATTATATTGCAACTTCCGACAGTGCCGGAAGAACTTCTGTTTCTCCCGCCGGTGCGCCGGTAAATCTTTACATGTTCACTGCAGCAATTGATAATTCAAAACCGGTGATTACTCATTCACCTTTAGCTGATCAGTCAAAATTATCCTGGCCGGTTTCTGTATCTGCAGTTGTAACTGATAATTTCGGTCTGGATTCCGTGTGGCTAAAATGGTATAAGAATACTGTTACAAGTACAAAGCAGTTCAGATTAATCAATTCCGGCGGCAGTAATTATTCGGCTTTATTTAATTCAGTAAATTCAGATGTTGAGATTGGAGATATCATTTATTACAGAATTTTTGCACAGGACATTTCAAATGCACACAACAGAGATTCAACGGCATTGTATGCATTTAATATAACAGACCAGAAACTTTGTGAAGGATTTTCATCCGTGAAATTTCCGCCTGATTTCTGGACAGTTGAATATTTTGACATTAGTTACTGGATGAGAAATGATGTAAGCAGCTACGGGGTCGGCAATGGTTCTGCAATGTTTAATTTCTGGAATGCATATTACGGGACACAGCAGTCTTTAGTAAGTATCACTTTTTCTAATTCCGTTCTGGGCGATTCTCTTGCTTTTGATAATGCTTATGCGCCTTATCTTTTTGGTACAGATTCACTGATCATTGAAAGTTCAACTGATGAAGGATCAACTTACAATACTCTTGTCAGCCTCTGGGGAAATGCAGACGGTGGACCGCTGGTCACTGCTCCAGCGACTTCTCTGGAATTTTTTCCTACAAATTCACAGTGGGTAACTCAGAAGTATGCATTACCGGTTGGTACAAATAAGATCAAATTCAGAGCAGTAAGTGATTATGGAAATAATTTATTTCTCGATAGTATCTGTGCAAAGAATTTTTTCCCTGCGCCCATAATAGTTCATACTCCGTTACAGAATACTGAACAGTTAATTGGAAACTATATTGTTAACTGTGAAATTCATCCCTACTCATCCGGCATAGATCCGTCAAAGACAAAATTATTCTGGTCAAGAAATGATCCCTCTGTTACAGACAGCTTGCTGATGACAAATACCTCTGGAATAAACTGGACAGCGAATATTCCCGGAAACGGTTTACGTTCTACTTACAGATACTATATCAAATCAACAGACAGTTTGAACAGATCTTCAACGTCACCGCCTGATGCTCCAAACAATCTTTATTTATTTGAAGCTGCTTTTGATACTATCGCACCTGTAATTACTCACACACCATTAACAGATCAGGTAAAACCTGCCTGGCCGGTTTCTGTTACAGCCACCGTTACAGACAATTTCGGTGTAGATTCAGTTTGGGTAAGATGGTATAAAAATTCTGCTTCCGGTATAAAACAGTTCAGGATGGACAATACAGGCGGAAATGATTATTCAGCTTTATTTAATTCAATGAACACTGATGTTTTATCGGGTGATTTAATTTACTACAAAATTTATGCGCAGGACAATTCGCTCGCTCACAACAGGGATTCAACTTCATTTATTTCGTTTGAAATTATTGATGTTGATCTTGGTGAAGGATTTTCTTCAAAAATATTTCCGCCTGCATACTGGGATATTGAATTTACTAAATCCAGTTATTGGTTCTGGGATTTTACAAGCAGTTACAAAACAGGTTATGGCTGTTCAGTTTTCTCAAACTGGAACGCACCAGCAGGGACAGTTCAGTCATTAGTAACTTTGACATTTTCAAAATCAATTCCCGGGGACTCTCTTTCATTTGACAATGCTTATGCTCCTAATATTTTTGCAGGGACAGATTCTTTGATCATTGAGAGTTCGACAAATGAAGGATTGACTTATACAGCTCTTGTCAGATTGTGGGGAAATGCGAAAGGAGGACCGCTGGTAACTTCAGCTGCTATCGATTATGAATTTTATCCAGCGTATTATGACTGGATCACGCAGAAATATCCATTGCCGGTCGGAACAGATAAAATAAAATTCAGAGCAGTGAGTGATGCAGGTAATGATCTTTTCTTAGACAGCATTATTGTAGTTAATAATTCAATCAAACCTTTTAATATCACCGTAATTCCGGAAGGTTATTATAACCCAGTTACAAACCGTTTGAATACAAGAGATACAATCAGGGCATATTTAAGTGACGTTATAGAGCCCGATGTAATTATAGATTCGGGTAAGTTCGTAATAGATTCTTTAAACTTCAAAGGCTATGTAATCTTTAATAATGCTGAATCCGGAAATTATTATATACACCTGAAGCACAGAAATGCTATGGAAACGTGGAGTAAAGCCGGTGGAATAAATTACATTAAAGGAACCACCTTTAACTATAATTTTACATTATCAGCATCACAAGCATATGGAAGTAATCAGGTTTTGAAGGGAAACAAATATTGTCTGTACAGCGGTGATATTACTGACTTTGAAATAATAGACCTGAATGATCTTGTTCTTGTTTATAATGACATGCGAAACTACGTAACCGGATATGTTAAAACTGATCTTACCGGAGACAGGTATGTTGATCTTACAGACCTTCTGATTGTTTATCAGAATTCATCGAATTTCATAAGAAGAAAAGCACCACCGGGAGTTGCTCCTGTTAAGCATTCTGATATTAAGAATAGTCAGATAAAAATTGACATTCCTGAAAATGACATTGAAATAAAAAATGAAGAACCAGAATTGATATTTAAGAAAAAAGAAAATCAAAAATAGCAGGAACATTGGAGATTTTTGTTGCATCGCAATGTTGGTGTTCAAATGCTTAACAGCAATTACAAAAATCCCCAAATATAATTTTTCAAAGGGATGTTTTTGAAAGTAAGTTTGAATAGTAGAATTGAGTTTAACATTAGCATTGTTATTATTTTTTTGAAAACGTTTCGGACAGCAATGACAAAACCAGCGGAAAAATTTCATCCTGTGATAACATTCATGGCTGTATTACATTAATAAAATTAATGGAGTTATTGTATGTTAAAAGTAAATCCGCTGCGTCTACATAATTGTCTCCGGTTACATCCGTCACTATATAACCTGTAGCAAAAGAATTTACGCCATTAAAAACATTTAACATGTCGGAAGCATCAATATTACCATCCTGTGTCACGTCTCCGCTATAAGTTGCGAAACGAACAGGAGATGCATCCACCTGCTTCATATTGTTTCCATAAGCTTTATTTGCAGAGTTCGTAAAATCATAATAGTTAGAAACAGAATTTGAAAGTGATATTGTATCTGAACTCCAGGTTTCGATGCTATTTCTATGTCTTAAAATTATGTAATATCCGTCGGGCGGTGTGCCATAGAAATTAGCCATTGCATTTCCAGAATTAGAAAGATAAGTACTTATACTATCCATCAATGCATAAGGCGGAAATTTATATCTCAGCTCCATGGAAATCGTATCGCCGGTCTGCGCATTATTTGCACTGCTGTAGAATCCTTCAACGAACGCATTCAGCTGTAAATTAATCGGTACAAAGTCCGCCTGCCGGTATTTTGCCGTAATGAAATCTGAAGTTGCCGATGCGCTGTAAGCGTTTACAAAACCGGTAATATAAACATTAGAGGAATTGTCGATTGCAATTGCATTTCCGTTGTCCTGTGATTCACCAATTCCGGCATATAATATAATTCCGCGGCTATTTCCTGATGCATCATACTTTAGTGTAATTACATCTTCCCCGCCAATGGCAATAAAACCGAAAGATGAAGTTCCGGTAACATAAACATTCCCGGAATTGTCAACAACAAGGTCATTACCTTTGTCAAAAGAATTTGAAATTCCGTTATATTTTTTGTTCCATTGAACTACGCCTGAAGAATTGTATTTGATTGTAACAATGTCACTGTTGCTCGTTGCTCCATAAACTTCACCGGTTACATAAACATTACCCGAAATATCCACTTCGATATCATTAGCATAATCAAATGAGTTACCTGATCCGTCAAAATATTGTGACCACTGAATTACACCTGCTGAATTGTATTTTGCTGTTAAATAGTTATATTGGGTTCCGGGTGCATAACTAAAGCCCGTGACATACACATTTCCTGCAGCATCAACTACTACTTTTTTTGCTTCGTCATAACTGCCGCCGGCACCATTACCTCTCGCTGTCCATTGTAAGGTCCCGGATGCGTTATACTTGATCGTCAGATAATCATACTCACTGTCGAGACCATAGCTGGTCCCGGTAACATAGACATTTCCGGATGCATCTGTTACAACATAATTTGCCAAATCATAGTAATCACCCGTTCCGTCGTAAAACCTGATCCACTGTTGTACGCCGCTGCTGTTATATTTAATGGTAAGGTAATCATATTCAAACTCAGCGTTTATCCAATTGTATCCCGTGACAATAACATTACCGGAATTATCAACAGAAAGCTCGGTTGCCTTTTCCTCTGAACTGTCGGGGCTGGAGTATCTTTGGGTCCATTGAACTACTCCGTTTGAATTGTATTTTATCGTTGCAAAATCATAATCTGTTCCGTTTCCGAAACTGTATCCTGTGACATAAACATTTCCCGAAATGTCAACTTCAATATCAGTGGGCTCATCAATATAATTGCCCGGTCCGTTGTATCTATGCGACCACTGAACTGCTCCGTTTGAATCATACTTTATTGTATAATAATCGAAATCAGATCCGGCACCTTTGCTGCTGCCGGTAACATAGGAATTTTTATTGTTGTCTACTGCAATGCAATTTGCCCGGTCTTCTGTATTGCCTGTGCCGTTATAAAATTGTATCCATTGAGCATTGATATTTGTGTGATACAAACAAATTGCTGAAGTTAAAAATAGAACTTGGTAAAATAATTTTTTCATTTTATAAGATTTAAGTTAATAAGTGTTATTGGTTAAAAAGACTTTACCCTCAAATGTGGTTTCACTATTCAAGGGCATTGAGTCCGCCTCTGTGAGTAGGGAAAAATAAGATAATTTTTTGAAAAGTGTTTTCTCACAGAGGCTGTTCAAAATTTTCTGATACAAAAATAAAAACTTCATATAATAATCCGCAAGGAATTTTTTATCGAAATGTCCCAGAAGAATTGGTAATATTTTGTGTCAAATCGTTGTTTTTGAGAAAATTTCTCTATCATTTATCAATAAAAAATTTAATATTGTCCCAAACACAAATTTGGATAACGTATCTTAAAGCAGCAATGGATAAAAACACACTTAATAAGAGTAATGTATTCAAACTCCTGAAGAATTTATCAAAGAGTGAATTTAATGAATTTGATAAGTTTGTTCATTCCGCGCTTCTTAACAACCGGTCAGAGGTAACGGCGTTTTTCGACAGGATAAAAAAATATTATCCGTCATTTGATCATGCGGAGTTTACAAAAAAGAAAATTTACGATTCGCTGTTTCCCGATTCCGGTTACAGGGATGATGTTATAAGAAGGTTATGCAGCAACTTATTCAAACTTGCGGAAGATTATCTTTCATACAGTTTTTTCAGAAGTGACAAATTCAATCAGCATAAAAATCTTCTGGAACAATATAGAAGAAGAGACTTGAATGATTTTTACAAGAAACAGTTTTATAGAACCGGATTATTTCTTAAAGAGAATAAATTACGAAATGCAGAGTACTTTCTGCGAACGGCGCAAATAGAAGAAATTAACCGTCAGCATATTACAAAAAGAGATACAACAGCTATGTTAACCGACGTTCAGATTCAAATTGACAGTATATGGAAGTTTACACTTATAAAACTCCTGCGATTATATGCTGTTGCAGTTCAGCATGTAAATCAGTTCAATAAGAAATATGATTTAAGCAATTTGACTCTTTTATTAGATTTAATCGACAGATCAGATTTTAAAAATGAAAAAACTGTTGAGTTATACTATCTCACAACCAAAATAATGACTGACCTTAAAAATGACAAAACTTTTTACAGATTAAAACATCTTCATAAAGAGAATCATAATATTCTTGATAATTCTGAAAATGATATAATTTTTGTTGCATTATTGACTTATTGCTGGGACATGAATGTCAAACCCGGAAATGATTACAGCAAAGACGAATTTGAACTGATTCTGGAAATGATAAACAAAGGAATTTTAACCGAAGACGGGAAAATTTATTCCGAATGGTTTATGTATGCATTTCTGACGGCAATAAAAGCTAATGAAATTGTATTCGCGGAAAAATTTTTAGAAAAGTATAAAGATTTGATTCCTGAAAACGAAAGGTTTAATGTTGTTAATCATGCAAGTGCAGAACTTGAGCTTATTAAAAAAAATTATGAAAAAGCGCTTGAGTATCTTAATATCCCCAAATATAATAATGTCAGTGAAAAACTCCGGGCAAATAATATGTATTTGAGGATTTACTATGAACTGGGCAGAAGCGATCAGTTTTTTTATCAGATAGACAGTTTCAAACACCTTCTGAAAAATGTCAGGTCATTAAGCAGTAATCTGATAAAGGTGAGACAAAACTTTGTAAAATATATATATATTCTTTATAAGAACAAACTTGGTGAAATGAAAACAGATTTATCGGTATTAAAAATTGAAATAAATAACTCGCAATTGCTTTACTCAAAATGGATAATGAAAAAACTGGATGAATTAGAAAACTCCGGAAGTAATTAAAAGTACTATGGTCAGTATGATACTCCAGTTAGCTCTCAGTTTCCATAGAGATAAAACTGATTTGTATTAAAATTCGTCTCCGACGAGTCTCCCTCTTGTCTAAGCTCGAATTTTATTTACATCTTGTGCGGGGACTCGTCTGACAGAACACTTGAATAATGAAATAAAGTACAATGAGGTTTTTCTCCAAGATCAAAAAACCTTGCACTTGAATGCTTGTAATAGAGATAAGTGAACTCTGAGTCTCTGTGGTAATGAAAATCGAACTTAATATAACGATATCTGATTTATGATTATCCATCTCATAGACGGTACATACGAACTGTTCCGTCATTTCTACGGTCAGCGAAGCTTCAATAAAGGCAAGGATAAGCCATTCGGAGCTATTGCAGGTGTATTGAACGGCATATTGCAAATGATGGATGAAGGCGCGACACACATCGGAGTAGCTACCGATCATGTCATTGAATCCTTCCGCAATGAACTCTGGTCCGGTTATAAAACCGGCGAGGGTATGGATCCGGCACTGGTTGCTCAATTCCATCCGCTGGAAAAAGCATTGGAATCCATGGGAGTGGTCGTATGGCCGATGGTCGAGCTTGAGGCTGATGATGCGCTTGCCTCTGCCGCGCATATTGCGGCTGCTGATCCGCGTGTTCAGAAAGTATGTATATGGACTCCGGATAAAGACCTCGCACAATGTGTTTATGAAGACCGGGTCGTTCAGATTGATAGGAGAGCCAAACTCATTCGTGACGCAATTGCGGTTCGCAAAAAGTTTGGAGTGAATCCGTCTCTTATTCCTGACCTGCTCGCACTCGTCGGCGACAGTGCTGACGGCTATCCGGGCATTCCGGGAATCGGAAAGATCGGCGCTGTTCGCCTGCTGAATGAGTATGGACCGATTGAAGACTTTCCCGATAAAGTGCTGGCCGAAAAAAAGGACCTCGCATTGTTGTTTAAAAACTTAGCTACCTTACGCTCAGACGAACCGCTTTTCAGCGATGTTGACGAACTCCGATGGCGCGGACCTGCTACGACATTTGCCGGGTTAACTGAAAAAATGAATCAGCCGCGGTTACTTAAGCGTGCGAATGATCTTGCAGTAAAATTTGCTTCGTCTAAATAATTAATAATTGACAATTGATATTGTTTTCTATGTCCCGGCTTAATTATACATTACCAACTACCAACTTATCAACTATCAACTATTAACTATCAATTATCAATTGTCAACTAATTAGATTTCTATTAAAAAAATGGTTTAGTAATTTATCTTTCCTAATCACAATAAATAAACCAGAAAGGAAACAATGTCAAATACACCAATCACCGTGGCTTATGGAGACGGAATCGGACCCGAGATCATGGAAGCGACTCTTAAGATCATCAATGCAGCCGGAGCTAAGTTAGATATAGAAACGATTGAAGTCGGCGAACAGGTTTATCTCCGCGGCAACGCAGCCGGTATAGAACCAAGTGCATGGGATTCACTTAGAAGAACTAAAGTATTTCTTAAAGCACCGATTACAACTCCTCAGGGAGGCGGATATAAAAGCTTAAATGTTACTACAAGAAAGACTCTCGGACTTTATGCAAATGTTCGTCCGTGTGTTTCTTATTATCCGTATGTTTCCACCAAACATCCGATAATGGATCTTGTGATCGTCCGTGAAAATGAAGAAGACCTTTATGCAGGAATTGAATACAGGCAGACTGAAGATGTTTATCAGTGTCTGAAAATTATTACGCGTCCGGGCTCGGAAAAAATCATAAGGTATGCATTCGACTATGCAGTTGCCAATAACAGAAAGAAAGTCACATGCTTTGTCAAAGACAATATCATGAAGCTTACAGACGGCCTCTTTCACAAAATATATCTCGACATAGCCAAAGAATATCCTGAGATAGAAAATGAAGTCTGGATTGTTGACATAGGTGCTGCAAAAATGGCGAACACTCCGGAGGCTTTTGATGTGATTGTAATGGAGAATTTATACGGCGACATACTTTCGGATGTAGCTGCACAGATTACAGGTTCAGTCGGACTCGCGGGTTCGTCTAATATAGGCGACAACTTTGCGATGTTCGAAGCAATTCACGGTTCAGCTCCGAGACGCGCGGGACAGAACATTGCCAATCCATCAGGACTCTTACTCGGCGCTGTAATGATGCTTAATCATATCGGACAGAATGACATTGCATCGAAAGTTCATAATGCATGGCTTAAGACTCTTGAAGACGGGATACATACTTATGATATTTTCAAAGATGGACTCAGCAAGGAGAAAGTCGGAACGAAAGAGTTTGCTAAAGCAGTAATTGCAAGGCTGGGTGAAAAGCCTACAATGCTGAAAGCGGTGCAGTATAAAAAATTAGAAAAGAAAACCGTTAAAAAGAAGGAAAGCAAAAAGAGTGTAAGGCAAAGAAAAGATTTGGCAGGTGTAGATGTATATTTAGACTGGAGCAGCGGCAGCGCTGAAGACCTTGGCGAGATGATAAAGAAAGTTAAATCCGACGGGCTCACGCTCGGATTTATCAGCAACCGCGGTGTAAAGGTCTGGCCTGACTGTCATCCCGACATTTTCTGTACTGATCACTGGCGCTGCAGATACCTCGCAACGAATAAGGGTGAGAAAGTCAGCCATACAAATATTGTCACATTGCTTCAAAAGATAAACGATGCAGGTTTTGATTTCATTAAGACCGAGCATTTGTATAATTTTGACGGGAAGCCGGAGTATTCTGAAGCGGATCAGAATCGCTGAATTGACTTAATTAGCAATTCAGCTTCTCTGATGTATCAAAATTACTTGAGAAGAGAGGTTGTTGTTTTTAGAAATTAATTATATTGACGGCTCCGCAAATTCTTCCCATATTAAGATTTTTTCTTAGCATTTGTTTCAAAACACCATATGCGACTTCAATAATATTTCCAAATAATAACTGATTTGAAGAAATGTACTCCGCCGGATAAATTCTATCGTCAAATTCATTACAGCCTTCCATAAAAAAATGTGCTTTTGCGCAGCTTCAATTATTAAATACTAAAACCTAATATCTGAAAAATAAATTTTTTATAATTTATTCAACCATTATCTTGCTTAAAAACAAATAATCTGATTATCAGGTCATTTAATAATAATTAACTGAAGTTACGCATTTTTGTCATTCTGAACGAACGGAGTGAAGCGGAGTGAAGTGAAGAATCCAGAAATAAGCTAAAATTGAAGCATCTGGATTCTTCGCTTCGCTCAGAATGA
>CAYNTN010000040.1:0-32963 GCA_964399995.1 uncultured Ignavibacteriaceae bacterium | reverse complement strand
GTTCATATCTTATTTTATACTATCTAAAAAGCGATATTTTTTTTACCACTAAGTAGCACTAAGAACACAAAGATATTTTTTTTAAAATCATTTTTTCTTAGTGTGCTTAGTGGTAAAATATAATTTCAAGACTTAACTAATTTTATTTATTGAATAATATTCTTACCATTTTGAGTAGAATTTAAGTTGTAACAGTGTAATTTGTAATTTGTTTGATCAAGGCTTCTTCACAATCACAAATGCAGAAGAATTATTATAACCAATTGTCAAATCCGTCAGATCAACAGCATTATCACCGTTCAGATCTGTTACAACATATCCGGAAAGGAAGCTGTTTGATGCATTGTAAACTTCAGTTACATCAGATAAATCAATTGCTCCGTCTTTATTAACATCTCCGTTATATACAGCGAATCTAACCGGTGATGTATCAACATTTATCATATTATCTCCAAATGCTTTTGCCGCACCTGTTATGAAATCATATGTCATTGAGCTTGCTGAAAATGCCTGAACAGTTTTACTCCATGTTTCAATTGAATTTCTGTGAGCAATCTGTATGTAATAGTTTACTCCGTTTGATACATTTGTGAAATTAAAGTTTGCCTGACCGGTGTTACTGATAACAGCTTTTGATGAATCAATTTTTACAAATGGAGCCGAACTGTTTCTCATGTAAACTGTCACAGTATCCCGAACAGTTGTATTTGCTGAAGCATCATAAAATCCCTGAATGAGAAGTGACAGATTCAATACTTTGTTTAAAGTTAAGCCATTGCTTGGTCTGAAGTTGCCGTGAGGTAAAGGCATATAGTTGTTGTAATACTTCCACGGACCGAGTTTCTGATACGGATTGCTTGCCAGATCATACTGAACTCTTGCTCTCCACTTGTAGAGTTTTCCTGTCTGAAGTCCGTCAATGTCATGTGAGATTTCCATTCCGGCAAGCAAGAGATGGTTAAAGCCACCTGTTCCTGTAGATCCGGTCCCGTTGCTGATCACCGTTCCGCTGAATGGTGTGCCGTTCGGCTTATATTCGTGGTTGATTTTTGCTCTTGTCTTTCCGAAAGGACTCGTTCCGTATATTGCAAGCTTCACCTGTCCGTTGTAGTAAGTGAGTCCCCCCGAGCCAACAACTGAACTTGAGCCGGGACTATATTGCTGAACCGTTGTCCTTGCATTGCCTGCACCACCACCGCCGTAGTACACGAATGTCTTTCCTTCCTGCGTGTTACCGTTAGATAATCTGTACGCTCCGGCAATCACATCACTGTAGCCGTCACCGTTGACATCACCTGCTGATGCAACAGAGACTCCGAGATTTGCATTTGCCGTATTGCTTTCAATTGTCCAGTTGGCAGTTGTGCTGAGACCTGTTTGAGACCCGTGATGAACCTGAATCCTGCCTTCATCAGTTTGCCCGTTTTCAAAATTAAACGCTCCAACTATCACATCACTGTAACCGTCACCGTTCACATCGCCTGCACTTGCCACTGAAATTCCGAGATTGGTCATCGTCTGATTGCTCTGTATCTGCCATGAATGTGTTGTGTTTATTCCTGATGAAGAACCGTTATACACAAAAGCCGATCCTTCGAGAAACTCCGGATTGGAATATGAACTCGCACCGATTATCAAATCACTGTATCCGTCGCCGTTTACATCACCTGCAGATGCAACGCTCGAACCTAAATTTGCGCTTGCAAGATTGATCTCAAGTAAAGTTGCTCCGTTTATACCTGACACCGAACCGTAATAGACCCATGCGGCTCCTTCATCGGTCTGTCCGTTGTCATAAGTCCATGCACCAATTATCACATCGGAATATCCGTCGCCATTCACATCACCTGCAGAGCTTACAGAATGACCGTATCTTGCATTTGCCTGATTTACTTCTGCGACCCAGCTATATATTGTATTCAGACCTGAAGAAGAACCGTTAAAAATGTAAGCCCTTCCTTCCTGTGTCTGCCCGTTTGCATAATTCTCAGCTCCGACTATTACATCACAGTAACCGTCACCATTAACATCACCTGCCGATGAAACCGATCCTCCGAAGAATTCTCCGGATCCGTCTGCATTTAGTGAGTAGTTCCAAACTGTATTTATTCCGGCAAGAGATCCGTGAAAGACATAGACTCTGCCGCTGCCGGTCCAGTTAGGACCGCCGACGATAACATCTGAAAAACCATCTCCGTTGACATCACCCGCAGTCGAAACCGAATATCCGAACTGTGCATTAGAGGAATTACTTTCGCTGATTGTATTTGCAGTCGGATTTAAACCATTTGCTGATCCATGATAAATATAAACCCTGCCTTCATCAGTCTGACCGTTATCATAGAGATACGCTCCGACAATCAAATCGGAATATCCATCGCCGTTAACATCACCGGCGGAAGCAACGCTGTAACCATAGAATGCGTTATCCTGTGCACCTTCATTTGACCAGCCGGATTGCGTCGCAAGTCCTGACGCCGAACCCGTATAAAGCGAAACTTTACCTTCCCTCTCTGTTCCGTTAGATGTTTTTTGATTCGAAGAAACAAGCACATCAGAATATCCGTCACCGTTAACATCACCGGCAAGGGCAACACACTCTCCGAAGTAAGCCGTATCTTCATTGCTTTCAACTATCCAGTCAGCATTTCCCACCGAACCGTTTGCACCGAGTCCGGTAGATGAACCGAACCAGCCGAAGACAGCTCCTTCATTAGATTGTCCGTTACTATAATAAACTGCGCTGGCAATGATATCTCCGTAGCCATCTCCGTTAACATCGCCGGCCGTGGACACACTTGTACCAAGACTTGCATACGGTTGATTGGATTCTGCAATCCAGTTTGGATTCGCAGACAATCCGGTTGATGTTCCATGATACACATAGATTCTCCCTTCTCCTTCCTGTCCGCCGGTTGCCTGAGATGCGCCAATCAATGCATCCGAGTATCCGTCACCGTTGACATCACCGGCAGTGGAAATGCTGCTCCCAAATAGACTTTGCAGCGGTCCTACTTTTATCCAGTTTGGTGTTGCCGAAAGTCCTGTTGAAGAGCCGTAAAAAGCAAACACTCTGCCTTCATTATTTCCCGCAAAGATATTGGAGTTGTATCTTTCCTGTCCAACAAGAATGTCACTGTAGCCGTCACCGTTCACATCGCCGGCTGTTGTAACATCAGAGGCATACTGCTGATTGTAAGGCTCGCCAACGTTTGAAGACCAGTTTGCCGAACCACTTAATCCCGAAGCAGAGCCGTGATACACAAATGCCTTTCCTTCTGTTGAACTTGAGAATTGTGTCCAGAAAGGACAACCTACAACCACGTCGCTGTAACCGTCACCGTTGACATCCCCGGCGCTTGAAACTGAAGCTCCGAACCATGCGTTTGAAACCGAAACAGTAGCACTCCAGTTTGGTGAAGTGTTCAGCCCTGAAGCAGAGCCATGATAAACGAATACCTTTCCCGGCTGTGCGGAAAAAGTCTCAGATGTGTATGACAATGCTCCCACTATCAGGTCACTATAACCGTCACCATTTACATCGCCGGCAGTTGCCACGCTGTACCCGAATCTTTCGTTTTGTAAATAAGGAGCTAACTGTTCTTTTGTCCAATCGGGAGTGGTGCCGGGTCCCGTTGCCGACCCGTAAAAAACATAAACTTTTCCACCTGAAGTATGCGAATTATCATACTCCGGTGCGCCGATCACGATGTCGGAATATCCGTCACCGTTAACATCACCTGCAGTTGCCGCTGAGAAACCAAACTGCTCTGCGCCTTGCGTTCCAGATTGCGTCCAGCTTGCATTTGTTGAAAGAGGATCGATTGTAACCGGATAGACTGCATTTTCATCATTTACAACGATGCTGAATTTTTTTCGATTTGGAATTTGGGATTTCGGATTTGGGATTTGTTTTTCTTGATCTTTTATTTGTAATTTGTCATTTGAAATTTGTAATTGCTCTTTTTGTAATTTGTCATTTGTAATTTGAAATTCCTTTTTCTCAAAGTACGCACGCAGTGGCTTTCCGTTTGCATCCCACACTTTAAGCGCAGAATACTTCATCTTTTCCTCGCCTTTTTCGTTTTTAAACATCAGCGCATCAGCACCCACGATCATCTTCAGTTCTGTTTCCGCATTGAGATCAAGTCTCAGCTTTCCTTCACCTGTCGGTTTTTGCTTTATTATGAAATCCTGACGCATGCCTTCTTTGTCGTTTGTGTAGTCTACTCTAATATTTTCATTTTCAATCCATGCTTTATTTCCCGCTGCTGAAAGAACACTATTAGTTAAGTCAGTTAAGTTAGTTAAGTCAGTTAAGTCAGTTAAGTTAGTTAAGTCTTCCGTCTGACCTCTCACATCTGACATCTGACGTTTGACATCTGCCAATTTAAAATCAATACTCCATTCATCTTGCTTCTTACGTCTTACGTCTTGCGTCTTGCGTTTTGAGTCTTCGAGACTTCGTGGCGAATCCACCGAGCGTGTCTTTGCAATAAATCCGTCTTTGTGATAAATAAAACGAATGTTGTTTGCGCGGTTAGGTGACTGGTACGCGCCGAGTTCTTCAGAGTAAGTTATATTGTACTCTTCTTTATGTATATCCTGAATCACTTTCTGATACCAGCCCTGATCTATATTCTCAGAAGTTTTTCCGTTCTTAACTTCTGAATCTTTTATGGTCTCTGCAAAAGAAGGTGCTGAGGGACAATAAAGATTTGGAGAATTTTTTTCTCCGTAGCTGTCATATTGATTGACGCCTTGATTGTTATCACTGTATCCGATTAACAGTAAAGTTAAAACAAATAGAATAATTGTTTTCATGTCGGTTTGAATTTGTTTTAGTTAATGATTGATTTAATTAATATTGTAAAATCTTTTTCCTTCTTTTTTCAAATTTCAATATATTAAATCAATAATAACCCGGCATACCGGTGATGCCTTTATGAATATTTGTTTGCAACCAAATATTCGGGTTATTATTGATTGAATAAAATTAGCTTTTAAAATTCATGTCCCGCATTAATTGAGCAAAAATATATTTTAAACATTAACTCTCCAACTAATTTTTTTCAAGAGTTTCACAACTAATAGACTTAAACAATTAATCAATAAATGCTATAATTGGAGTGTTTTTAAAAGATTTTATTGTAAAATCTTCACATCCAAATTAAAAATAAAATGCTTAAAAGTTCGTTTCTGGAAATTCTAAGGTCACTTGATAAGGAGGAATTAAAGAAATTCGATGACTTTCTGAAATCACCATATCATAATAAGATTGCCAATATCGTAAAGCTATTTTCAGAGGTAAAAAAATATTACCCTGACTTCAATAGCGCTGATCTTGATAAAGAAATTATCTGGAAGAAATTATTTCCCGGAAGAGATTACAATTACGGCACAATGAAAAATCTTATACATGAATTAAGCAAGCTTTCGATGAAGTTTATTGTGCTGGAAGATTTTGATAAAGACATACTTGAAAAGGAAAATATTCTGATGAATTGCCTGAATGAAAGAAAAATCACAAAGTTATTTAATGTTAAATTCAACGAGCTTGAAAGACGATATTCGGTTGATACATTTAATAAAGAATATTTTTTCGTGAATGATTTTTATTCTTCCATGTCTAAAATGCTCTGGGTTAAAATTTATCACTACCGCGCAAATAACATAAATGCGGAATCCGAAAAGGATATTAGAGACAGTTCAGCAATGTTTATTTATAGTTTTCTGATTTATTTGTTTAAATATTATAATAATGTCAGAGTAGACTCGATGGAGAAAAATTTTTCTTTGGATAAGAATATATTGGCTGTATTTTTAAAGGAGATATCACCGGAAATAATAGAAAAATTGCTGGCTATTGTAAAAGGTTATTCGGAAAGAGACTTCAAAGTATTGAGCGTTTTCTGGAACATGTCAAAAACCCATCAGGATAAAGGCAGTGTTAAGAATTATCTTGAATTCAAGAAATCACTTTATGACAATGTTAATATTCTTTCACGGTGGGATGCAAGGGATTTGTTTACTTCAATCGGGGGTTCTTTGATAAATTTAAAAACGACGGAAATTGACATTGATAAAGAACTATTGGACAATTCAAATATGATGCTGAAGACCGGTATAATATTCAACCGGGACGGCTCTCTTACTACATTTGATTTTAACTTATATCTGTGGAGAGCATTTAATGCGGGCGATTACCCCGCTATCGCTAAGTTTACAGATATGTATTTAAAGAAAATACCTGAAGACAGCAGGGAATATTATAAAAATATTTCGAGAGCAATTTTATTATTCGGTGAAAATAAATTCAATGAAGCTCTTGAGATAATTTCAGTTTCAGAACATCCTAATTTTATTACTAAAGTCAGAATGAAACACTTCAAGGCTAAATGCCTTTATGAGTTAAATGAATTTGATAGTTTTTTAAGTGAGCATAAATCCCTGTATCATTTCTTAAAAAATAATAAATATCTTAGTCCAAAAACTAAATCCGATATAAAAGATATTTTCGATAAGATCTACCGAATGTTCAGGCTAAAAGAAAAATTTGATTTATATGAATTCAATAAGCTTAAGAAAGAAATATCGGAATCATCTTTCAATCACGCATCCTGGTTTAATCAAAAATTAACAGCACTTGGTTCAAGCTAAACTAAGAGCTAAACCTCTCATCTTTACCGTAACAATAACAGTCTTACATCGGACGTTAAGAAAATGATACTTGTAAGGTAGAATCCGGAATGGAATAATTTATTTTTTATGTAATCAGAAGAAGTGTTGCTTTAATGCATATATTTAGAGAAAATTACTAACTCAAGTTGAGCGGTTTTTCTAAAAAAGTTAGAATACGCCACGAATTTGCACTAATTGTCGCGAATTAAAAGAAATGATTTTCGTGTTCATTCGTGTGAATTTGTGGCAAAAAACAAATTTCAATTATAAAAGCGGTCAACTTAAGTTACTAATTCTTTCCCGAATACATTTGATCGTCTTTTCCTTTACCTCTCCAGTTTGGATTATGCGATTTACAAATTATTGGTATATATTTTTTTGATTTGCAAATTTAATTTTGTCTAATTATATTTATATAAATTTAGACAAAATATGAACTCATTTACCATTTCACAATTGCAGAGTTATTCCGGGATTTCAGTGCACAGCATAAGAGCCTGGGAAAAGAGATATAGCGCATTAAAGCCCGGAAGAAGCGAAGGGAATACCAGATACTACAACGGTAACCAGCTAAGAAGATTGCTTAACATTGCCGGTTTGATGAATTCCGAATATAAAATCTCCGAATTGTGCGCTATGCCTGATGCAAAGCTTTTTGAACTGGTAAGCGAACGACTGGAGAGCAAAGCTGCAACAGATAATGATGAATTCATGATATCTCAAATGGTGGCTGCCGCATTGGAGTTCAATGAACTGCTCTTTGAAAAAATATTTTCCCGTGCAATAATTGGATATGGAGTTGAAGGTACTTATCTGAAAGTGATTTACCCTGCATTGCACCGAATGGGAGTAATGTGGGCGGCAGAAAGGATTGCTCCTGCACAAGAACATTTCGTCACCAATTTAATCCGGCAAAAACTCGATACATCCGTTGATGTTTTGCCGGTGAACAGCAGTTCCAAAAATCACTGGCTGCTCTTCTTGCCGGAAAATGAGTTTCACGAGATCGGCTTGCTCTTTGCAAATTATTTAGTTCGTAATTCCGGACACCGCTGCACTTATCTTGGAGCAAATGTTCCTTTCGATGCTTTAAAGGATGCTGTGAAGATGATTAAGCCTACTTCTTTGCTTTGTTTTTTAGTATTGGCAAAAGAAAAGAATACTGATCTTGAGTTGATCAGATTGATGTTGAAAAGCTTTAATGAGCAAAAAGTTTTTGTAGCGGCAGAAGAGAATCGCTTAAAAGGTATTAAATTCAGTGAAAGATTTATCGCTTTGAAATCAGTGAATGATTTGAATAATGAGTTAAAGTCAATGTCTAAATAATATAATAAATATCTATACATTATAAATGTCATCAATAGCAATCATCGGTTCCGGATTTTCGGGTTTGAGTTCTGCATGTTACCTGGCAGCAGCGGGTCATGAAGTGCACGTGTTTGAGAAAAACAGCGTTGCCGGAGGCAGGGCAAGGCAACTTCAAACCGATGAAGGATTTATTTTTGACATGGGACCAAGCTGGTACTGGATGCCCGATGTGTATGAAAAGTTTTTTAACGACTTCGGACATAAAGCTTCTGATTTCTATGAAGCGGAGTTGCTGGAACCTGCCTTTGATATCGTGTTCGGTAAAAATGATATTGCAAATATACCGCAGGATTTCGATGAATTGTGCAATTGGTTTGAAAAAATTGAAAAAGGTAGTGCAGTACCATTGAGGAAATTTATGCAGGAAGCCGAATACAAATACAATACTGCAATGCAGGGTTTGATATACAAACCGGGGATTTCCCTTTCCGAATTTGCTGAAATAAATGTGCTAAAAGGGATGCTGCGTTTGCAGATTTTTTCATCATTCAGCAAACACATCCGCAAATATTTCAAAAATGAAAAATTGATTGCATTGATGGAATTTCCTGTCTTATTTCTGGGTGCTATGCCTGAAGAAACACCTGCACTTTACAGTATGATGAACTACGCAGGTTTAAAATTGGGAACATGGTATCCTCAGGGAGGATTTGGAAATGTAGTTGAAGCATTTGTGAAGGTGGCTGAATCATTGGGTGTGAAATTTCATTTCAACGCAGCTGTAGAAAAAATTAATACAATTGATAATGAAGCAGTTTCAATATTGGTCAATGGCAAATTATTGGAGTGCGATGGTGTGGTTGCTGCTGCGGATTATCATCATGTGGAAAATTCATTACTTAAAGAAGAAGAAAAAAACTATGACGGAAAGTATTGGGAAAGAAAAACTTTTGCTCCTTCGTGTCTTGTATTTTATCTCGGAATCAACCGGAAAATAGATGCGTTCAATCATCACACTCTGTTTTTTGATGAACCATTATACCAACATTCAAAGGAAATATATAAAGATCCGCAGTATCCGTCCCGGCCTTTATTTTATATGTGCTGTCCTTCAAGGACAGATACTACTGTTGCACCCGAAGGTAGCGAAAATATTTTTCTTCTGATGCCTGTTGCATCGGGGCTGAATGATACTGAAGAATTCCGTGAAAAGTATTTCAAAATCATGCTTGAACGGATCGAAAAGATCTATGGTGAATCACTTCATGAGAATATTATCTATAAGAGGAGCTATTGCATCAATGATTATATTGCGGACTATAACTCTTACAAAGGCAATGCTTACGGGCTGGCAAATACACTGATGCAAACTGCCGTTCTGAAACCCAAAATGAGGAACCGCAGCATCAATAATATAGTCTATGCAGGACAACTTACGGTTCCGGGTCCCGGCGTGCCGCCTGCTATAATCTCCGGAAATATTGCAGCCGGCTTATTAATAAAAGAAATAAAAAATAAGTCATATGAAGCAACTGTTTGATGAGCTTTCGCAGGAATGCAGTCGCATTACAACAAGAAAATACAGCACAAGCTTTTCGATGGGTATTTTGTTTTTAAATAAAAAGCTCCGTTCACCCATTTACTCCATCTATGGGTTTGTGCGTCTGGCTGATGAAATTGTTGACAGCTTTCATGGCTATAATAAAAAATATCTCCTTGAAAGTTTTAAAGAACAAACTTATGATGCAATCAAAAATAAAATATCTCTCAATCCGATCCTGAATTCATTTCAGGAGGTAGTTCATCAATATCACATTTCAACTGAATTGATTGATTCATTTCTTCACAGCATGGAAATGGATTTGGAAAAGAAAATATATGATTCTGAAGAGTACGAAAAATATATCTTTGGTTCGGCTGAAGTGGTGGGATTAATGTGTTTGCATGTATTCACGGAAAATAACAAGCAGCTTTATAATAAGTTGTTTCCGGCTGCGATGAAGCTTGGTTCAGCTTTTCAGAAGGTGAATTTTCTCCGGGATGTAAAAGCAGACAATATGGAATTAGGAAGAACTTATTTTCCTAATATAGATTTAAAAAACTTTTCAGTTGATGATAAAAATAAAATTGAGCAGGAAATTGAGGCGGATTTCAATGAAGCTTTACAAGGAATTTTACAATTGCCTTCTTCTTCACGAAACGGAGTTTTTCTGGCATACTACTATTACATTATGTTATTCAAAAAAATTAAGCAGCTGCCGCCTCACAAAATTTTACAGCAACGCATCCGGATATCGGATTTTGAAAAGTATTTGTTACTGCTGAAATCTAATTTTAAACTTAAATCCATTTATTTTGAATTCAAAACTCCTAATCTTTAACGAGATAAATGGAATTTCAAAGCTAATGATAAATTATAATATGCATCAATATAAAACAGAGCTCTGGCTGCCGGTAAATATTCGTCGTGCATGGGACTTTTTTTCATCACCCATGAACCTGTCAAGAATCACACCTCCTGATCTTGATTTTAAAGTAACAACGCCTGAACTCAGTAATAGAATTTATGATGGAATGTTAATTAACTATTCAGTAAAACCACTTTTCGGAATTGAAATGAAATGGACAACACAAATAGTAAATGTTTCCGAAGAAAATTATTTTACTGACAAGCAGCTTAAAGGACCATACAAATTATGGGAACATACACATTATTTTGAAGAAAAAAATGGCGGGGTTCTGATGTCTGATGTAGTGAATTATCAATTACCGTTTGGAATTATCGGATTGCTTTTACACCGCTTAATGGTTCGCTCAAGGATAGAATCTATTTTCAAATACAGAACAAATACTCTGAACAAATTATTTGCTATATGATAAATATATTAATCATGATCGCAGCATTTTTTGCAATGGAATTCGTAGCATGGTTTACGCATAAATATTTTATGCACGGCTTGCTCTGGATATTGCACAAAGACCATCACAAAAAAGAAAGCAAAGGATTCTTTGAACACAATGATTTTTTCTTTCTCATTTTCGCCTTACCGGGTATTGCATGTTTGTATATTGGAATGCAATATGATTTCAATTTTATTTTTTGGATAGGGCTTGGAATCACTCTTTATGGTTTCGCTTATTTTATGGTGCATGATATTTTCATTCATCAGAGGTTTAAATTTCTGAGACACACCGATAACCTTTATTTTAAATCCATACGCAGAGCACACAAAATTCATCACAAACATTTGGGAAAAGAAGAAGGAGAATGTTTCGGAATGCTTTGGGTGCCGTTAAAGTATTACAAAAAAGTAAATTCACTTACAGATACATGAAGTTCACTTATCTGCTTGTAAATTTCTTTGCCGTGATAGTTCCTTTTGTATTTTCATTTCATCCTAAAATACAGTTTAACAAAAACTTCAAATCATTTTTCAAAGCCAACCTGATTGTTTCTTTGCTGTTTTTGATCTGGGATTCAGTATTTACTGCAATGGGCGTCTGGCGTTTTAATGATGACTATACAATAGGTATTAATATTTTCAATCTTCCGTTGGAAGAATTATTGTTTTTTGTGTGCATTCCATTTGCCTGCGTGTTTACTTTTCACTGCTCACAGCTTTTCTTTAGATTAAAATGGAATTTAAAATCGGAAAATGTCTTTGTTCTTTTATCAGCATTATTTCTGTTAATAACAGGAATTTACTTTTGGCAAAAGGTATACACATCAAGTACTTTTATCAGTACAGCAATACTGTTGTTAGTATTAAAATACTATTTCAAAGTTGAATGGCTTTCGGAATTTTTTACTGTTTATTTGTTTTTACTCATACCGTTTTTCATTGTAAACGGAGTACTTACCGGAACAGGATTAGAGCAACCGGTTGTAATATATAACGATAACGAAAATCTTGGTATTCGATTAAATACCATTCCTGTTGAAGATGTGATATTTGGTTTGGAGCTTCTGCTGTTGAATATTTTTTTCTATAAAAGGTTTGTAAATATAAGCAACAATAAATTGCAGCAATCCGAGTCATGACTATATAAATTGAATCGATTATGAAAATTCTTCTTACAGGTGCTACAGGATATATAGGAAAAAGATTACTCCCAATATTAGTTAGGAATGGTCATCATGTGGTATGCTGCGTCAGAGATAAATCAAGATTTAATCCGCTCCCTTCAATTAAAGACAACATTACTATTCTGGAAGCTGATTTGACTGACCGCTCTTCACTGCTGAAGATACCGGCAGATATTGATGCGGCTTATTATCTTGTTCACTCTATGGCTGATTCTGAAAAGTATGAGGATATTGAACTTCAATCCGCATTAAATTTCAGAGAAGCAATGTCTGCCACGCAGGTAAAACATCTGATCTACCTTAGCGGAATTATTAATGAGTCTGAATTATCCAAACACCTTCTATCAAGGAAAAATGTTGAAAAAGAATTATCCAAAGGTTCATATCACTTTACCTGTATAAGAGCCGGGATTATTGTCGGGTCGGGAAGCGCTTCTTTTGAAATAATCAGGGATCTGGTAGAGAAATTGCCTGTGATGATAGCCCCACGATGGCTGCTCACACGTTGTCAACCGATTGCCGTATCGGATGTTTTGGCAGCGTTGACAAAGTCTTTAATGAATGAGAAAACTTTTGACAAAAGCTTTGATATAGGATCGTCTGATGTAACGACGTATAAAGAAATGTTACTGAACTTTGCAAAAGTAAGGAACCTGAAACGCAGAATCTGGATAGTGCCGGTGATGACACCCAGACTTTCCTCCTACTGGTTGTACTTTGTAACTTCAACATCCTATAAACTTGCGCAAGCGCTTGTTGACAGCATGAAGGTAGAAGTGATTTGCAGAAATGACGAGCTGCTAAAACTGTTAGACATTCAACCCATTTCATATACAGAAGCTATTCGGAGAGCTTTTGACAAAATTGAAAACAATGAAATAATTTCGAGCTGGAAGGATGCTTATTCAAGCAGCGGAGGAAAAGTCAGCCTGTCCAGATTTATTACTGTTCCGGAATTCGGCTGTTATCATGACAAGCGTCAAAGAAAAATTCAAAACTTTGACAAATGCATTGCAAAACTATGGAGTATAGGAGGCGATAACGGCTGGTATTATGCCAATTGGCTTTGGGAAATTCGAGGATTCATAGATAAACTTTTCGGGGGAGTAGGCTTAAGGAGAGGAAGAACTAACCAAAAAGAAATTTCGGTAGGAGACGCCCTGGACTTTTGGCGGGTTATTTATGCAAACAAAGATGAAGGAAGATTACTGCTTTATGCAGAAATGAAGCTGCCGGGAGAAGCCTGGCTGGAATTCAGAATCGTTGGTGATAAGCTTATTCAGACAGCTACGTTCAGACCTTTGGGATTAGGCGGACGGATATACTGGTATCTCGTATATCCTTTTCACGAAATAATTTTTGAAGGATTGATAAAAAATTTAACCCAGATTGTTCAATAAAAACCTTTTTTACCACTTAGTATCCCGATAAGGAGCCCTATGTTGAAGAAATTTTTTGAAGTTATATAAAAGGTCACTAAGTGCACAAAGGGTTTAAGTGAAATTTAAATTGTAAGAAAAAATTCTTTGAGGTTTTTGTGTAAGTGCTTTGCCCACTTTGCGTTTAAATACTTATTTAAGCTTCTATCGAACAATTCAGGTTTAACTGAAGATAACAGTTGATATGAAAAACAATGAGGTTCTTTTATTCGGATTTAGAATAAACAGCTTATTACAAAACATGATGAGAACACAGCACTATAAAATTTTCATTCGGATTTTTAGAAGTGGAATGAATTTAATATATCAGTAACATTACAACTTAATTAATATTATGATAAAATTTTCTTTAATCGTTACAACATTAATATTTTTAGTATCTTTCAGAATTTACTCACAGGAAACCGGCAATATAACCGGTAAAGTAATAGACAGAAACAATCAGCAAAGTCTCCCTGATGTGAGCATTTCACTAATCAAAGATAAGAATATTATCGACGGAACCATGAGCGATATTGATGGTAACTTCAGCCTTAATGACATCCCTGTCGGTGAGTATTCCATTAAATTTTCTCTTATTGGATTCGGGACACTTATTATTGACAATATAGTCGTGTATTCAGGAGCGCCTGCAGATGTTCTTGCAGAGCTTAGGATTATCAGTACGGAAGAAATTGAAGTTCAGGAAGAAAGATTCTATATGCCGTCTGATCTTTCCAATTCATATAAAAATCTTCAGTATGAGGAAATACGCAGGAGTCCGGGAGGATTTGAAGATATTGGTAGAGTAATACAGACACTTCCCGGTGTTTCATTTGTCAATGACGGCAGAAATGATCTGATTGTAAGAGGCGGTTCTCCGAGTGAAAATCTTTTCTATATTGATAATTCAACTGTTCCGAATATAAATCATTTCGGATCGCAGGGTGCAACCGGCGGACCTGTCAGCATTATAAATCTGGATTTTATCCGTGATGTGAGTTTTCTCACCGGAGGATTTTCGGCAAAATACGGTGATAAACTCTCTTCAGTTCTCGACATTAAACTCCGTGAAGGCAGCAGGGAAAAGTTTCTCGGTGACATCAATTTAAGTGCAACAGGATTCGGAGCAGTATTTGAAGGACCGATAGGAAATGAAAAAAAAGGTTCATGGCTTTTTTCCGCAAGAAGAAGCTATCTTGACTTAATTTTCAAAGCTTCCGGATTCGGATTTATTCCGGAGTATTCTTCCGCTCAACTGAAAGCTGTGTATGATTTTGGTTCAAAAAATTCTCTGACCGTTAATGCAATAGGCGTTATTGACAAAGTGACTTTTAATAACGATGAATTAGAAGACAGGCAGGATAACGAAGGCATCCTAAAGAATAATCAGTGGGGATATGTAAATACTTATGAATGGCAAACACTTTTAAACAGTAAGTCATATCTTTTGTTCAATCTTGGAAGGACTTACAATACATTTGATTATTCAGGCAGGGACTCATCGTTTAATGAAATTTTTAAGAATAAATCAGAAGAAGGTGAAACTACTCTTAAGTCTGAATACTTTCTTACTCTCAATCCTTCCAGTCAGCTTCAATTAGGAGGAGGATACAAATTTGTAAGCTTTGTTAATGATATTCTTCAGCAGCAGGATTCATCATACTTTATAAATCCGGAGACCGGAGAAAGATATATATTTCCGGCATTGAGCATTGATACAAGTTCGGTAACCGGAAAAGCTTTTCTGTACACACAGTTAACACAAAGTCTCTTTGATAAATTTACAATTAATTTAGGACTTAGATATGATTATTTTGCATATATAAACAAGAAAAATTATTTTGCTCCGAGAGCATCAGTGCTTTTTCCATTCAGCAGTAAGTTCAATATGAGTTTTGCATACGGAATTTTCTATCAGTCGCCTTCATACATCTGGCTCATTGCAAATCCGGAAAACAGGAATCTTCAGGATATAAAAGCAGATCATTACATTGCAGGTGCAGAGTATCTTTTTACGAGTGATTTAAGAATGACTCTTGAGGTCTATTATAAAAATTATTCTAATTATCCCGTGAGTACTTTAAGACCTTATCTTATTCTTGCAAATAACGGGGGTAACTTTGAGCAGAAAGACCAATTCGGACTCGAGCCATTAATATCTGCCGGGACGGGCTATTCAAAAGGCATAGAATTTTTTGTACAGAAAGCCCTTACTACAAATTACTTCGGAACTTTTAGTTTTTCCTTGTTTGATGCAAAATATACCGCACTTGACGGAATCGAGAGGAATAGTGATTTTAATAATATTTATTTGATGACTTTAGTCGGAGGTTATAATTTCAGAAACGGATGGGGTGTTTCAGGGAAGTTCAGACTCAATGGCGGAAGACCTTATACTCCCATAAATCCGGAAAATGGAACAATGCTTGTATCAGAATACAATACTTTAAATTATCCGGCTTACAGCAGCTTTGACATCAGAGCTGAGAAAAGATTTAATTTCAAAGCATGGTCGCTTGTTGCTTATATTGATATTCAGAATTTGTTTAATGCTAAAAACATTACGGAATATGAATGGAATAAATATACAAGGGAGATTGAAGCAAATGAAAGTATCGGAATTTTACCTACAATCGGTATCAATGCAATGTTTTAATATAAAGTCTGATAAAATATTTTCAATCCCCTATTTTTTATAATCAATAACAGGAAAAGTTAAAATCCTTTCCAAAGCTGGGGCTCGGAAAGAGAAGTTTGAAGAAAATTAACAACAGGAAACATAAAGTTAATATCCTTTCCTAAGAGAGAAGTCATATGCTTACATACATTCTTTTCCCGGAGGTACATGAAGTAATGCAGTTTTCAATTTAGATAAAAGATGAAACCAAATAAAATATTTCTCATATTCCCTCATCAACTCTTTAGAGACATCAGCTTGTTAAAGCAAGTCAAAGAAGTTTATTTGATTGAAGAGTATCTATTTTTCAATCAGTATAAATTTCATAAGCAAAAGCTTGTGTTGCACCGGGCAAGTATGAAGTATTATGAAAACTATTTGCTGGAGAATGGAATAAAAGTAAACTACATAGACGCAACTAAAAAGCAATGTGATATCAGGATATTGATAAATGAATTAAAGCATAAAAGCATTGACAGTATTCAATTTTATGATGTTTGTGATAATTGGCTGGAGAAACGAATTTTAGAAACTTGCAAACAAAATGATATTCTTACCAGAGAATATCCAACTCCATTATTCATTAATAATAAAGATGATTTGAAAACATATTTTGGCAGCAGACAAAAATATTTTCAAACTGATTTTTACATTCAGCAAAGGAAAAAGCTGAACATACTCATTGATGAAAATGGAAAGCCGCAAGGCGGTAAATGGAGTTTTGATGCAGACAACAGATTGAAGTATCCAAAAGATAAAATAACACCGACGATTAAATTTCCTTCACCAAATAATTATTACAAAGATGCGATAGAATTTGTTGAAGAAAATTACCCGGATAACTATGGCAGCATTTCAAATAAATTTATTTATCCTTCTACACATAAGCAAAGCGATGCCTGGCTAAACCAATTTTTAGAAATCAGATTTAATGAGTTTGGAAAATATGAAGATGCAATTGTTGATGATGAAAATATATTACATCACAGCGTGCTTACACCGATGCTAAACATTGGATTATTAATGCCTTTGCAAATAGTAAATGCTGCAATTGATTACGCCGCAAAACACAAGATTCCTTTAAACTCTTTAGAAGGATTCATAAGACAAATTGTTGGCTGGAGAGAATTCATTCGAGGCGTGTATGTTTATAAAGGTACACAAGCAAGAACCACAAACTTCTGGAAGTTTCATAAAGAAATACCATCATCATTTTACAATGCTGCTACCGGCATTGAACCTATTGATAATACAATAAAAAAGCTTCTCAACACAGCTTACAATCATCACATTGAAAGATTGATGATATTAGGTAATTTTATGTTGTTGTGCGAGTTTAACCCGGATAAAGTCTATCAATGGTTTATGGAAATGTATATTGATGCTTATGACTGGGTAATGGTGCCAAATGTTTATGGAATGAGCCAGTTTGCAGATGCAGGATTAATGGCTACAAAGCCGTACATTAGCGGCAGCAGTTATGTATTAAAAATGAGCAATTATAAAAAAGGGAATTGGTGCATAACTTGGGATTCTTTGTTCTGGCATTTTATGAATAAGCATAGAAAATTTTTTCTATCAAATCCAAGATTAGGTATGCTTATTAAAACTTATGACAAAATGAGTGATAAGAAAAAATCGGATATTGAAATAGTAATTGAAAAATTACGACTATAAAAAATACCTTCCACAATCTCATTCTCAAATTTGTGATGTTCTAAATTGACGTGGTTTCGGTTCTCAGATTTAATTAAGATATTTATGGAATTGGCATGGTGATTTCTTTAAGTTGTTTTTCCAAAAGTATCAGGCATTAATAAAAAAGCAGGTCAAAGAAATGATCTTTGACCTGCGATTATTTTAAAAGTTATGGTCTTCTGATGCTTGCAAAGTTATTTGAATTATTATATGCAATTGTAATATCAGTAAGATCCGCAACACCGTCACCTGTAAGATCCGAGTTTCCTGTAGTAAAGGTGTTGGAATTGTTATAAATAGTAAGCACATCGGTAATATCAATGTCTCCGTCCTGATCCACATCCCCGCTGTATATACCGTACCAGAAAGGAACTGAATCAATCAGACTTAAATTACTTCCGAATGCCTGTGAATAGGATAGGAAGTCAAAGTTTAAAACATCACCGGTAAACACCTGCCCAGGAGATATGCTCCATGTTTCAAGAGAGTTTTTGTGCTTTATTACGATGTAATAGTTAACTCCATTCTCTATATAATAATAATTAAGAGAACAAATTCCCGAATCATTCAGATATCCCTTTGATGTTTCTACCAATGAATAAGGCGAAAAATTATTTCTTAATTCGACTTCAATAGAATCTCCGACCATCAGGTTAGTCAAAGATGAATATCTTCCTTCAATGAATGATTTCAGGTTTAAATGAAAAGTATCACAAGGCGGTAATGAATACATCAGATCCATATAGCAGCATTCAAAATCATTACTGAATAATCTTATCTTTACAGGGATTACCAATCCGGGAGCTCCTCCGATCATGCTTGCAGTTAAATTAGGAAATATCTGACCCGGTAAAATCGGAGTTCCGAAATGAAATACCTGAGGAACAAATACAACGGGTACAGATCCCGGTGAAGTAAGGGAAATTTTTGTCACATTGTACTGAGTTTTGTTTTGCAAAGTAAAGTTATAATAGTACTGATTATTAGCACAATAAAGGCTGTCCTTTAATAAATCAGCACAGTCACATAACGGAAGTTTGATGCAATTTTCAATGAAGCAGCACCATGGACAATCATCATTAACGAATTGCGCAGCGATGGTATAACAGACTTCTGTGTAAGCTGCAGCTCCCGGTCCGATCAGCTTTACCTTATAAACACCTGATGCAGTATTCGGCGGTATAGGAGGATTTATGTTAAATGAACTCGGAATTGCCACAACATAATTCGGTGGCTGTGGTGAATCAACAATTATTTCCAGCTGCTCTAAGAATTGCGTGGGTGAATTATTCTTTATCTGGAATTGATAAATATAAGTACCGGTGGAATCACAATACACAGTATCTCTTAAAATGCTTATACAGGTATTAGCACATGAGTTTTCAGTATAAATATCAATATCTCCTGGAGTTGTCTTGTCTCCGCCGCTGATAATGTTGTTATTGATGTCAATAAAGTCACTATAGTTCTGTGAATTGTTAATCCATTGTACATTTCTGTTTGAAATCTGAACACCATAAACTAATCCGTTCGCTGGAAGATACAGATAATCACCTGTACCTGCGATTATGCTGTCACAGTTGGAGTTTTCGTGATTTAATGAATCAGATGTACCGTAACCGAAGTCAACTCCCCCGGTTGAATTGGCATTGCTCCCGTTGTTTATGAGCATTCCAATTGGATGTACAATATAAGCTGTATAAGTACCGGAAATGTTACGGGGATATTCAAGAATTCTTGACGAGTGAGCATTTGAACAGTCACCAAACATTGATCTCTCAGCAACAAGCATATCACCGTCAATTGAAAATTCAATATCTGAAACGGGGTTTGAACCAGTAAAGCCGGGCAGCAGCGGTAATGTTATTTCAAGTGTCAGACTTGCCGGGTTCATTGCTCCGGTGGAAGTTATTGCTATAGACCAGATCTCATTTACTCCGTTCTGATATGAATCAACATTCCATCTTCCAAAATATATTTTAACATCATTTACATTTGTACCATATGCGCCGATTCCCCATAATCTGTCACCAAGCGGCGGATAACCAGGGGCACGGTTATCAGGAGTAAACGGAGCCGTAGACGGATCAAAAAACTGTTCTACTCTGCCCTGATTAAAACCGTCATCCTTTATTCTGTAGATTATTCCATCTTCAAGGTTGGTCGCAAATATCTGATCATGAAAAGCATCATAACACAGGTTGCCCATTCTTGGTCCGGTATTCGGCATTGTATAAATCCCGGTTCCTGATTGAGGCGGACCGGGCGTAAATGAACTTGAAGTATAGTTTGTAACTTGCCAGGTATTTCCGTCAATCCTGTAAATCAGTCCGGAATCATTTTGATCGGGAGGGTTACAGTTAACAGATGCACTTGAAATAAATATATTCGGAGGATTCTGATCATCTAAAGTTATTCCAAACACATTGCGCATTCTTTGTTTAGTCCACTGTGCTCCCGAGTATTGCGGCGGTGCATTCCAGTATGTCCCGGGTGCAATGAAAGGAGGCTTATTCCTTATGTCAATTACTCTTACAACTTTATAATTTGGGTCATTCTCAAATGTCCAGGATGTAACAACGCTCTGTCCGAGTTGCAGAGGCTGTGAGAATGCTGAGGTAACAAAGGAGATAAATAAGATGAAAACTGAGAATGCTGATTTCAAATTAGCATTGACAGATATAGCAAAATGTAGATTATTCTTTTTCATATTGTTTAATTAATTATTGAATTTTTTAGATGTAAAGCTCCGTTTAGATAAATTTCGAATCTGAGTGCCGGTAAGAATTACCTTGGCTAACTGTCCTACAAGTCAGTTTAATTGCTATATTTCGGATTCGAAATAGTCCTTACGAATTATATAATAATTACTAAAATTACTAAATCATTAATGGGGATTTCCAAACAAGTATTAAAATTATTTCCTATTTGGAAAAGTAGAAATTATTTGGGTGAGTATTGCAAAAACTTTATAAAGTCATTCTGTACAAAGGTCGCCTTAATCTGACCTGTTTGGGCAGGTCAGTCTTAGCTCCTTTAATGTGGCTTAATTGATTAATAATTTTGAAAAGATAGGGTTTTATGCTAATTCTAATTAAATCAGAAAATAATTGAAAAGTTCTTTTAAATAAAAATTGAAGAGGAACAGCCGGAGATATTGAAATGAAATCAGATATAGAAAACAGGATAAAGGAATACAAGTTTATAATCAATTATTTTATTCCTTGGGGAGACGCAAATAAATGAAATTAGTCTTAAAATGCAAGATAGAAAACGATTTTTCACATTATCGGAGTACTATAGGTAATGCTAAGCAGTCATTAATTCTTCTGTTTTCCCGAGGAGCCGGGATTTCATTGCAACAACATTTTCATTTGCCAGTTTCTCTTTCAGCATACCTGCTTCAGTGCGGTCCTTACTTTCTCTTATTTTAAACATTGAGTCTATGTATGTAATCAGATTGCCGTATAATTCTTTGTTTCTCGCATTAATGTCTTTGTTGTTAAACAGAAAGTGTTTGTATGAATCCATTATATAACCTAAACCCGACATAGTCACCAATTTCATAATACACCATCATCTGCAAATTCCTAACATTAAACTTGAACTGAAAAATATCAAAATCAATTTTGTTAAGATGTTCGAGGCTTTCGTGATAATCATTTCGGGCAAAGCTGACATAGGCGAGTGAAAGGCTCTTCATGTTAGCTTTATAATCATCATGAAGAAGATGATAGTATTTATCCATAAACCCTCTTATGAGTTCAGGATCTTTATTTACTCCCGCATTACCGATTATGCTTGAGTATATAACAGGGCTTAGTCCTTCTTTGGACACTAACAAGATCATGTTTAATTCTGATCTTAGGATGGATTAGTTGATTTAACTGACGTAATTGCAGTATATAATGGAACAACTACTTTCACATCAGGTTATGTGAATACTGATTTGACAGGAGATTATTTAGTCGACTTAACGGATTTGACACTTGCGTTTAATAATTCAAATCGTATGACCTCAGTAAAAAGACCGTAAGTCAGTAATGGCAAGAAAAGCAAAATGAATCTACTTCAAACGATCTATCCGCTGAGATCCAGCTTACAGATTATATTAATTCAAAAAGTTGAATGCGGAGACTCAGTGGGGTCAGGAATGGGGGTACAAGCAGTTTATTGTTGACGTTTGACGTTTGATCTGTTCACTTCACAAGCAGCATTGACTTCATCGCAGTAAAATCACCGGCAGTGAGTCTGTAAATATAAACTCCGCTCGGAAGATCGCTGCCGTTAAATTCTACAGCGTATTTACCTGCATCCAGCTTCTGATTAACTAACGATCTGATTCCCTTTCCCAAAATATCATAAACAATAATCGACACGTAATTAGTAACTCGTAATTCGTAACTGATCTTAGTTACCGGGTTAAACGGATTAGGATAATTTTGCTCAAGTTTATATCCGTCCCCATTTTCAGATGAAAGCAAATTAATATTCTGAATTAAATTATACTTTGCTTTTATCTCCGTTCCCGCTCCTGTAATAAGCAAATACGGCGCTGCTGTTTCTCCGCATTGAACAGGACCGCTGTAGTAATTGTATGTAAACGGAACATCGAAATAAAGAGTCTGCAGATTTAAACTGAACGTAAAATATTTTCCTTCAGAAGGTTCAGATGCTCCGTTGCTGACATTGATAAGTCCGGCTTGTCCGATTGCAAATCTCGGATTAATTGTTCCGGTGGATGCCAGCTCCACTGAAGAATCAAGCACGATTCCGTTTATGTGATTCAGTCTGAAAATTTTTCTCCCGTAAGGGATGTAAACAGAACTGTCTTTACCGATTGCAATTTGTGTATATGTTCCCACCGGATGCTGAACTGCGCGCGACCAGATTTCAGTGAATCCCGTTCCGTTGTCTTTCAAAGCATACATCAGACCACCGTCTCTGATGCAATATACTATTCCATCTTTCGAAACAGTAAACGGAATTTCCTGATCTCCGTCACCGGGCAATGTCTGTGATGAATATTTAGTCAAGCCGGTATTAACATCTATTGCAATAACTGTTTTTGGAGTTGTAATCGAACCTTCCCATGCATAGAGAGTGCTGCCGTTTATACACATGCACTCAGCTCCGGTGTTCGGTATAATTCTGCTGTTAGTCCAGACAGTGTCGCCGTTGAGATGATTAATTCTCATGATTCGTTTTGTTCCCGAACCGGGCAAAACCAAATCACCGTTTGATGTAAATGCAGCGGTCCATATTATTCCACGCTCGACTGTGAATCTCGATTTCCAGACAAGTGCTCCGGTTTGAATATTCAATGCAATGATCGTATCGCTTCCGTTTTGCTGAAAGTCTCTGACGTAAATGTTGTTTTCATCAACACCCATGATGACGTTTACTCCGGAGGTTTCACCGTAAGTCCACACAGGATTAGAAGAGCCGAAGTTAAATGCAGCGATCAAAGCTCTTAACGGACTGAGAGAAGTGTATCTTGTAGTTGCAAAAAATCTTCCGTTGGAAAAGATCTGCATACCCCAGATGCTGAAAGGCGCATTGAATGTTCTGTCGGAACCCGATGGAAAATCATAGAAAGCCGGATTGTACCCGTCGCGATTACTGTTGCCTCCGACTGTTGTCCAGCTCTGATAGGTTAATTGAGAGAAGGTAACTTCTGCAGAAAGAAAAATAATAGAAAATATTAAAAGTCTTTTCATAATATTTTTTATTATTAAAATAATAATTAATGCAAATGCATCAAGACAGAAAGAAATGTTGCATTGTACATTGTGCAATGTACAGGCACCGCTCAATTAGAAATTTTTAATATATTAATATGAGTCCATTTCAGTGATTCCCGCACTTACCTATTGATGCTGAATTACATGAATTCAAATATTATCTTAAAATATTTAGTTAACATCATATGAAAAATTCAAATCTTCAACAGAAACATCACACCACCCCCGGGGTTACGGTTTCCTCAATCTGCATAAGCAAATCAGACTGGACTAATGCAAATCACAATGAAACAAAAGAGCAGGCTTTTGACAAGATGCAAAAAAACAAATTTGATATTTTGCCGATCCGTGAAGAAGATGGTTCTTTTAAAAAATATTTCAAAACAAAAGAATGGGGGAGTTTTGAAGTTAATGATGATATTAAGGTGTATGAAATAAAATCGAAGGATTGTCTGAATCACCTTATAAGTATTAAAGATGCAATAAAGGCATTTGCTAATACGGACAGGAATTTCTTTTTTCTTAAAAATGAAAAAAAATTTGTTGGATTATTAACTGCGGGGAATCTCAACAGCAAACATGTTTATGTTTATTTGTATAATCTGATCTCCCAACTTGAATTTGCATTGGGAAAGCTGATCAACAATTGCGGAATTAATGATAATGAACTTTACAAAATTTTTGAAAAGAATAACAGATCAGTGAAGCCAAATACACGTTACAGAAGAGAAATTAAAAAAGGTCTGGACCATAAATTTATTGAGTTTGTTTACATAAATGATATGGCGTGGATCATAAGGGAGAAAAACCTTCACAGGAAGATCGGCATCACCGCTAAAGAATTTGACTTATCAGTTAAGCTCATAAGCAAGCTAAGAAACATAGTGTCTCATCCGGTTAACAGCCTTATCAAAGGAAAGAATTCAATTATCGAATTGCATATAACGATTACAAAGATTGAAGCTTTAACTGAAAAAATAAACAACTATTTAATGAGGAAAATAGGTTTCGGTTGAATCCTTGCTTCAAATTTTTGCTGTATTCAAATGTACAGATAGCAGGTGACTCTGCGGGGACGGGAATGGTTATCGTTTCAATTATTTTGACATTCTTTATTCACATTTCTTCGGCTGAAGTATGATAGTTTCATTCCACAACTGTAATAGCATTTTTCACAAGTTGAGTCATGCTTCCTATTTGTTCACCTAATGCAGGTACATACATAAAGTTGCTTCCTACCAGCATAGTAATTTCTTTATCCGGATTATATGCAGCAAGGTCTAAATAGCCTAGATGTGCGCCGTTATGTCCGTAGCCGATACCGGGCATGTAAGCTATTCCCAGTCCATAAGCATCTCCGTTTGTTCCGGTTGGAATAACCTGTTTCATCAGCTCTACATTTGCCATGCTCAGTCCGGCATTTCCCGTCAACAGCATTTTAATCCATACTGTAACATCGGAAGGCGACGATATCAGATTTCCTTCAGCTACATTTGCAGACATGTTATCTTCAGTTGTATTAGACATACTTCCGCTCTCATAAATATAAGAATCAATTTTTGGTGAGGGAATTTCTATATCGCTTCCATTCCAAACTGAAATAGTATTGTTAAGACCTAATGGTATAAAAAATTTCTGATTTAAAAAATCAGAGTAAGATATACCTGAGACACGTTCTATAATTTTACCAAGAGTACTGTATCCGGTATTTGAGTAGTGATATTCACCCGGGTTTGGAGCAAAGTTATATAAGTTATTTTCTGAAATTACACCCGCAAGTTCGTCAAATGTAAAAGTATGCTGACTGTTTCCCGGAAGATTTTTTATATATTCAATGTAAAACTGACCGGCGTAAGGCTGTGATACACTCGCAGGTATCATCTGATTTTTAAGATCGAAGACACCTGCCCTGTGCTGTAAGAGAAGTTCAATTGTAATCTGATTTTTGAAAGGTAGGTCCCAGTTTGAATCATCGGGTATATAAGGGGTAGCCGTACCTGGAATGTTCATCGTTATATTATCATAAATATTAACCTTGCCCTGCTGATGAAGAAGCATAATGGCAGCAGCTGTAAATGTTTTTGTTACACTTGCAATTCTGTAATGATAATTCGGAGTGAGACCGGGATTTACATTTGCTGAAACAAAATAATCATCCGGTGATTTTGCAATTTTCAGAAAAAATCCTCCCTGCGTAATGTTATATTGTGTCTTATAGTAAAGTGCAAAACTATCAGTCATCCTTTGAAGGAGAGCATTCGTATTGACCGCACTATTATTAACCGTCGAATCCGAACATGAGATAAATAAAAAAACAAAGGGTAAGAATATCGTCAATTTATTTTTCATAATATTTTTTAACAATTCAGAAAGTTTGGTTTGTCTTACCTCAAGATATAAATATTCTGACTATTTAAAAGTAGTGAACTTCTTCACTGTTAATCATACCAATCATACCACACGAAGTGTTCAAGATTCACACTGCATTTTCGAATTTTTTAAAACACTCGGAATTGCCTCAAAGACTCTAAAAGACTCTAAGACTCAAAGAATTAATTTTATTTGAACATTTTTTATTTAGAGTCTTCGAGACTTCGAGGCAAAAATACTCTTTTTAGACAACCCCGTAATGATGATAATTAAGAAATGCTATTATCTTATGGAGTAATCTTATGCACAAATGCAGTCGAGTTGTTATATACTATCAGCATATCACTCAGATTTACAACATTATCTCCGTTAATGTCAGGAGAAATGTATCCTGTTGCAAATGATGTTGAACTGTTATATGTATCAATTACATCTGTCAGATTAATGTCACCGTCCTGATTCACATCACCGCTGTAAAATCCATACATCTCACCTATGTAATTCAGACTGTCTACCCGCTTCGAATTATTTCCGAAAGTGTTTGGCTTTTTTAAGAAATTGTAAAAACTTTCGTAAGATGAGATTGTGATTGGTGAAGAGCTCCAGGACTCAAGAGCGTTTCTGTGTTTTATCTGAATGTACAACAGGACATTATATGGAGCATTACTAAAAATAAAATCACTTGTAAAATAATTATTTAATAAACCAATACTCGAATCAACTGCATTATAAGGAGCAAAGCTATTTCTTAAGTATACTCTAATTGTATCCGGAATTACTATTTCATTCGGAATATACAGTCCTTCAATTACACCTGCGAGTTTTAATTTTGCAAAAGATTGTACCAGTCCTGAACATCCTGCACTGCTCCAAAGCCCAATTCGTGTTGTATCCGCCCATATTGCAAAACAGTTTTCACCGGTGCTGTTAAGTCTGATTCCGGCTTTCGGATTGCTATAGTTACTTTTTAGATGACTGAAATCAATCGAATCGATTGGAGCCCAGTTATAAGAATCGGATTGATAATAATTTAAACGTACAGGATTTTTTGTATTAGCAGCTATAACAAATTTGCCGGGATTATTTCTCTGTCCGGCAATGTCAGCATCACTTAGCAAATCTGCTTCAGAAAAATCAATATATCCCCGGAGCCAGTTTTCACTTCCGTTAGTCGAGTGGTAATATTCAATGTCATGATCTTCTGCTGAGAATTCATAATTAACAGAGATCATCATGTGATTGTATGCTCCGTTTGATGCGATAAAACCTCTCGTTCTCTTGTTTGAATTCACATTGATTGTTCCCTGATAAACTTCGTAAGGATTACTTGACAGAAATGAAACTACACTGGTTCGCAAAAGAACTAAACTGGAAACTGATTCAAGACCGGTTTCAATTATCATAATTGAATCCTGTCCTCCGTTTCTGTAATAAGCAATGTCACAATTAAAATGTTCTATTGCCGGATTATGAACATAACCTGTTAATGTTCTTGTAAACGGACGAGGTCGATAGGAAATAAGAGGACTTGTAGTGTATGGATCATAACAAACTGCTACTTTTTCACCGAAGACACCCGGACTGGTATATGGTTGTAATGTATTCGAGCTGTCGAAACTTGAAACAATATATACAAATGCATTATCAGGATATTGAGAATTGTCCGAGACTATGCGCGGTGTTTTGTAAAATACATTTGCTCCTCCCGGCCAGCTTAAAAAAGAATTACTAAACGCAGCACTGTTTAAATTTAAAATAAACAATCCTGTTCTTATTGTGTTTGTCAAGCCGACGTCCGCTTTATAAACAATCCAAAGATATTTTTGATTTGAAGAGTTGATTATTAATTCAGCATCGATCTGGAGATCATCTCCTATATAAATGTTCTGTCCGAATGAATATGAACCGTAATCTGTCCAGTCTTTTCCGTTATCGGAATACGAAATTCCTATTCCATCAAGAATATACGGAGGTGAATTTGGATAATAAGAGTAGACAGCCCAGATTCTGCCTGCATTGTTTCCGGATTGCTCCGTACACGTTGCCATTCCCATCAGTGTTCTTGAATTAATATTGGAAATTGAATTGGCAAGAATGTTACCAGTCTGTTCTATATTTATTCTTTTTGCATCTGTTTGTTCGGGCGCTTTTGTAACTGTCCCCGTAATTCTGTCAGACTCATTTCGAAGTCGCAATATCTCGTCACGGTTCCCTGCAAATTTTGCTGTCGTCATTCTGTTTTCAAAATCAATAACAGCATTAGAAGTTGTAATTTGATTTTGCTTTTCTATTACAGCCTTCTTATTAATTTTAACAGGAGCCTGAATTTCACCGGGATTTATTTTTTTTACCTGTGCAATAAGTGCAGTTGCAAATACGAGTATGGCAGGAATTGTGTAAAGTATTTTTTTGATTTTCATTTTATTTTTTAATTTAGGTTTAAAAATAATTTAAAAAATAATAACCCCGCCATACCGGTGATGTCATTAAGGAAAAAATGTTCGCGTACACTTTTCCGGGGTTATTATTTTATTTGAAAGAGCTTGTTTAGAGTTAAAAGTTAAAAGTTAAAAGTTGAAAGTTGAAAGTTGAAAGTTGAAAGTTGAAAGTTGAAAGTTTATCAGTATTTATCTGGCGATCATCTTTTTAGTTTCGGCTACTCCATTAACTTCAATCCTGTATGAAAAATCATCAATAGCTTGGTTAGATGGTATTTTAAAAATAACATTATAAATCCCCGGCTCCATGTTTCCCTGAATGAGATTCTGATTTATGTTTCCATTGCTGTCGAATACATTCAGAATCACACTGGCATCTTCCTGCAATTCAAATTTAATGACTGTGATATCTTCAGATTCTGCCGGCTGATTCTGGTAAAGTTTAAAAATTTTGCTTTGCGGATTTTTATCCGAAGCCGGACTATTCACTGAAAGCTCCGGTGCGTTTGGGTTTTTATCCTGTGATTTTAATTTAGCCTGAGCTAAGCCAAGAACCAAGAAGATTACAATTACAAGTTTTACTTTATTCATTTTTTTCTCCTTTGTTTTTATGATTTCAAATAACTGATACAAAAATATATCGGTAAGATTCAGATTCCAAAGAAACTTTTTGACGGGTTTCACAACTAAGATACTTACTTATTTCTTTAAATTGTCTTATTTTGAGCCGGAAATAACATTTATGATTAAGATAAAATTAAATTCTTTCTAAAATTGTATTGCTCTGAATTTAATATCTGAGGTTTTTAAGTCAAGGATTATCAATAATATTTGACTGTTAAAATTTTGTTTCCCCCGTCATTCCCAAATTAATTTTAAAATCAATATGCACAAAAGCTCACTTCTTGAAATTATGAGAACCTTTAATCCAAAAGAGCTGAGTAAGTTCGAGGATATGGTCATCTCACCTTATTTCAATAAAAATAAAAACGTAATTAAATTATTTAGTGTAATAAAACCGTATGCGCCGGGATTTGAAAATGAAAATCTTGAGAAAGAAAAGGTATGGAAAATATTATTTCCGGGTAAGGAATATAATTATGGTATAATGAAAAATCTGATTCATGATCTAAATAAAATTGCAATCAATTTTCTTGAATTGGAAAATTATTCTTCGAAAAAAGCTGATGCCGGAATAAATTTAGTTGAACAGTATCTTGCAAGAGATTTGTATAATCTTCTGGAAAAGAAATTCCGGGATGTAAAAGAAGAGTTTGATAAATCGGATGTTGATACGGATTACTATTATAGAAATTTATCGCTTGAAAATATAAGATTAACTTATCTGATCTTAAAACATAATTTAAAAGATATTAACAAATTTGATTTTGAAGTTCTGAACCGAAACAACTCATCTTACTTTTATTCAAAATATTTTCAACTGAATTACAATGCTCTTCAAATTTCATTTCTGTATAATTTACCATATGATAAAGAATATGCCGATAAAATGCTAAAATCTTATGAAGACTGTAAGTTTAAAGATCGCTATACAGATATGATGTATTTATGTTTTAAAACCGTTTACGATCCTTTCAATGAAGATAATTATTACCGGCTTAAAGAATTTTTTTATGATAACTTTGATAAACTAACCAAGGCTAATAAGTATTTATGCGCCTTAGCTTTATTGAATTATTGTAAAAACAATTCAAACAGCGGAAATTTATTTTTTATAAATGAAAGATACCAGTATAATAAGATCATAGCAGAGAATGAATTATTTCTGCATTCCAATCCGCCGGGGCTGGGCAGACATATGTTTATGAGTATTGTAATGGCAGCAACAACTGCGAATGAATTTGACTGGGCTGAATATTTCATCGAAAAATATAAATCATATCTTGATGAAGAATATAGAGAGCATTCTGTAAACTTTGCTTATACTAATTTACATTTCAAAAAAAAGAATTTCAGCAAGGCACTGGAATATCTATCTAAATGTAATATAGCTTCGGGAATGGATAAAATTAATATCAAGACTTACCAGTTTTTTTTATACTATGAACTCGGATATTTTGAGGAAATAATTAATCTTGCAGATACCAGCCGACATTTCTCAAAAAATGACAAAACAATTTCCAAACACAGTCAAACAGAATTTATAAACTTCGTAAATATTGTCAAGAGACTTTCGGAATATAAATACAATCGGGAAAACGGGAAGAAAGACGACTTTGCGCTTGAGGAAATTAAAAAATATATCTCTGAAAATACAAGCTCAGGAAAAAAATGGTTTAAAGAAAAAATATCCGAACTTGAAGCTGCTTGTTGACTCCCAAATCTTTTCTTGTTTTTCTGAATACTACAAATAAACTATTTTTGGAATTCAGAAATATTATTAAATTAAATAAGTTGAATTAATTTAAATTCAAAATCAAAATGAAGCTGTTAACTGTTTTTTCATTAGTTTTTTTAATTCAGACGAGTCTGATCTCTCAGGTGAATCAAGAATGGGTGGCGAGATTTAGTAATCTGCCGAATGGTATTTATAATGTTGCAGGAGTTAGCGTGGATAATTCCGGAAATGTTTTTATTGCGGGTTCGATGTCCGGTACGACGCTGACTGATTATGTCACGATTAAATACAATTCATCCGGCGTGCAGCAATGGGCTAAGATTTTTACGGGACTCATTGAAGACAGAATCATTGACATGGCATTGGATCATTCAGGAAACATTTGCGTCACCGGGCTATCGGAAAATCAGACAGGGACTTATGACATCATAACAATTAAATATAACACCGACGGCGATTCGCTTTGGGTGAAAAGATATAACGGAGCGAATGCATTTACTATGGACCAACCGGTTGCAATGGTTACCGATAATAATGATAATGTATATGTGACGGGATATTCTTTCGGTTCTTCACCGATGAATTATGTAACGATCAAATATAGTCCGGCGGGTGATTCACTATGGGTGGCGCGATATCCTTCCGGCGGAACGGATGTCCCTCGCGATATTTTTGTGGATGCTTCAGGAATTGTATATGTCTATGGCAGAGGAACGACGATCTTAAAGTATGATCAGAACGGCAGTTTGATCTGGGATAAAGAATACCCTGTAGATGCAGCCGAGACAAACAGAATGCTTTATGCAGATAATGGCGGGAATATTTATTTTGGCGCGACGAAGTTCACTTCTACTTTTAAGGATTTTGCACTGACAAAAACAAATTCTTCAGGAGATACATTATGGACAAGATCATACAACGGACTTGGAAATTCACAAACAAATCACGATGATCCCGCGGCAATAAGCGTTGATAACAATGGGAATGTCTTCATGACGGGAAAATGCTATAACCTGTCTGCTTTTTTCTTTTCGACAATTAAATATAATGCCGCCGGTGAATTTCAATGGGAAAGAAATTATTCATCTCCTCAAAACGGCGAAGGCGGAAATGACATTATTACTGATAACTCGGGAAATATTTATGTAACCGGCGGAAGTGAAGATTTTGTAACAATAAAATATAACACTGCAGGAGACTCTTTATGGAAAGCAATTTACAACGGTCCGGCAAACATGATGGACATTGCTGAAGCAATCATAATGGATAATTCCGGAAATGTTTATGTAACAGGAAGAAGCAGGATTCCGGGACAGCAGACTTACTATGAATTTGCAACTGTCAAGTATTCACAAACTTTAACAGGCATTTCATCAGCTACGAATTTGGCAAAGAGTTTTCAGTTGTATCAGAATTTTCCCAATCCGTTTAATCCCAAGACAATTATCAAATATGACATAGGAAATACGGACTTAACTTCTTTGAAAATATTTGACATATCAGGTAAGTGTATCTCAACATTAGTAAATGAAATGCAGAGTGCAGGGAATTATTCAATTGACTGGGACGGATCGGATTATTCAAGCGGAATTTATTTTTATGAACTGAGGACGGGAAAATACTCTGAAGTGAAGAGGATGATGCTTTTGAAATAAAATCAAAGACGAAGAATAAATTTCATTATGACTGAACAAGGGAGCATGCTCCCTTGTTAGGATAAAGCTCAATTGTTGGATGTAAGAAAATTTGATTATTGATCCATTATTAATAAGTTTTAAGAATTCAAAATACTATGGGGATTGTAAAAATTTTATTTGACTTACGTCAATTAAAAAAATATAAGATTCATGAATTTTATTCGAGCTTCTTCTTTTTATTAAACGTTCCTCTCAACCAAAATTGGTACAGATTGAAAATTTGAACTTCCTTTGTGAGCATGAATTTGATGCGAATAAAAAAACCCTGTAAGTGTTTTACCTTACAGGGTTTTGCTTTCTGCGGAATCGACGGGACTCGAACCCGCGACCTCCTGAGTGACAGTCAGGCGTTCTAACCAAACTGAACTACGACTCCAACATTAATTTATAAAAATAGCCAATTTATAAATTTTTTACAATTCTATTTATAAAGTTTGTAAAGTTTGTTAAGTTTGTTAAGTTTGTTAAGTTTGTTAAGTTTGT
>CAYNTN010000039.1:7213-33277 GCA_964399995.1 uncultured Ignavibacteriaceae bacterium | reverse complement strand
GCATTTTTGGTTACCGGCATTGTAATAATAGGGTTAATAGCAGGATTTATTATTGGTCTCGCGAATACATCTTTCAGTCCATACTGAGTTAACTATTTCATCATGGTTAATAGCCGGATTTATTATTGCCTTCGTGACTACTCCTAATACTTTTGGTTTTAAATTCTGATAATTCTTTCAACTTAATTTGGAAAATAAAGGCTCATATTAATCATAAGGAGAATTAAAATGAAAAAGACAAATATTTCAACAATATATTTTAGTTTAATACTGCTTGTTTTGTGTTATCAATCTCCATTTTCACAGGTAACTCAGAATTGGGTGAAAAGATACAACGCTCCGGGAAATGGCGTGGATATGGCTACATCAATTGCGGTGGACGGATCCGGGAATGTCTTTGTGACAGGCGGCAGTCACATCGGAACCGGGTATGATAACGCCACAATTAAATACAACTCAGCCGGAGCAGAGCAATGGGTAAGAAGAATTAACGGGACGGAAAATTATGATTTTGATGTATGGGTCATAGCAGCAGACTTATCCGGCAATTCGTACGTGACCGGTGCAAACCGCGGTGATTTTATTACGGTAAAATACAATCCTTCAGGCGATATTCTATGGGATGTAAGATACAATGGTACAGGAAACGGAGGAGATAAAGCCACCTCAATTGCACTGGATAGATTCGGGAATGTCTATGTTACGGGATACAGTTACGGATCCGAAAGTAATTCAGACTATGCAACTATAAAATATGATTCAAACGGAGTCCAGCAATGGGTAGCAAGATATAACGGAACCGGAAATTTTACTGACGTGCCATGGTCAATTGCTATTGACACTACCGGCAATGTTTATGTGACAGGGCAAAGTAATACTGGTTCTTCCAATAACGATTTTGCTACTATTAAATATAATTCATCCGGTATTGAGATGTGGGTGTCAATATACAACGGATCTGCTTTTAGTTATAACCAAAAGAATTCAGTTATTGCGGACAACTCAGGAAATGTATATGTGACCGGATCGAGCTGGGGTGGTATAACCGGTTTTGATTTCGCAACAATAAAGTACAATTCTTCAGGCATTCAGGAATGGGCATCAAGATATAACGGCGAGTCAAATGCGAATGATCAGGCTTCTGCAGTCACATTTGATGATTCCGGAAATGTTTATGTGACCGGAGGGAGTTATGCTGGTTCTTCAGGTAGTTATGCAACAGTAAAATACAATTCACTGGGCATCCAGCAATGGGTTTCCAAATATGCCGGAACCGGTAACTGGAATGCTAAAACAAGTTCAATTGCTCTGGATCATTCAGGCAATATATATGTAACCGGTGAAAGCGGCGGCAATAATACAGTTTCGGATTTTGCGACAATCAAATACAATACTGCTGGAGATTCTTTATGGATAATGAGATACAATGGTCCTATGAACTCTAATGAAGGAGCCAAATCAATTGCTATAGATAATTCAGGTAATGTATATGTGACAGGACCGAGTCCAGGAAACGGGACCGACTGGGATTATGCAACAGTAAAGTATTCCCAGCAGACAGGTGTCAGTCAGATAACTTCTGTGATCCCAGAACATTTTAAACTTGGTCAGAATTATCCAAACCCGTTCAATCCGAGAACCGTTATTCGTTATTCGTTAATCGGAAATCGGTTTGTTAATTTGAAAGTATATGATATCCTGGGAAAGGAAGTTTCTACACTTGTAAATGAAAAGCAAAGTCCGGGGATGTATCAGGTTGAGTTTGACGGAAGCGGATTACCGAGCGGAATTTATTTCTATAAACTCACTGCGGGAGAATTTACGGAGACGAAGAGGATGATGCTTGTCAAGTGACAAAGTTGAATGTTCAATTTTGAATTATCCATGGTTAGGATTGAGATTTTAGATTTGAAACTATAAGTTAAAAGTGGTGTGAGGATTTTTATCCCTGCACAGTGCCTTAGAGAAAAAATGATTTTAGAAAAATTTGTTCATTTTTTTTGTAAATCGATAATGAATATTTTAAGCCTAATTAAATTGGGAAATGAATTGAGTTCTCTGAGAATGAGTAAAATTCATTTCGCATTATTAAATTAATTTTGTTATGAGAAAAACTTACTTAAGATTGCTGGCAGTTTTATTTCTAATTATGGGAATAAGAGAAAGCACAAATGCAGGTTATGCTGCTGGTAGCAAACCTAACATCGTATTTATACTCGTCGACAATACGGGATGGGGAGATTTTGGGGTTTATGGAGGAACTACTCCTACACCCAGAATTGATAAGTTAGCAAGCGAAGGAATTCGTTTTAATAACTACAATGTCGAAGTCCAATGCACACCATCCCGCTCTGCAATATTGACCGGCCGTATGCCTGTGAGATCAGGAACTTATAAAGTCCCGATGCCGGGTGAAGGTAAGTCCGGATTATGTCCATGGGAATATACTATCGCTGAACTTCTCTCCGATGCAGGTTATTCAACTGCCCTTTACGGGAAGTGGCATCTTGGTAATACTCAGGGCAGAATGCCTAATGACCAGGGCTTCGATGAATGGTGGGGCATTCCAAATAGCTGGGACGAATCAGGTTACTCTTCTTATCCGCTCTTCAAAGAATCCGGAATTGAAACTCCAATGATATGGGAGGGGAAGAAAGGTCAGCAATCTGATCCTGTTATGCCTCTTGATCTGAATGTAAGACCGATTGTGGATGAAAAATATATAATTCCAAAAACAATTGACTTTATAAAAAAACAGGCTGCCGAAAAAAATCCGTTCTTTGTATATGTCGGCTATTCAGAAATGCATCCTCCGGCAATGCCTAATCCAAACTTTGCAGGTAAGTCTGATCAGCGGGGAGGACCATATTCTGACCTTATAGGTGAAATGGATTTTCGCATAGGACAAATTATTGATGCTATTAATGAATCAGGAATTAGTGACAATACAATAATAATTTTGAGCAGTGACAACGCAACCGATGGAATGCTGGCAAGTCCTGGAGGCTCCAACGGACCGTGGCGAGGGAATTTTTTCAATACCCCATTCGAAGGAAGTATGAGAGTTCCTGCCATCATCCGGTGGCCGGCCAAAATTCAAGCAGGTGTAGTGACGGAGGAAATGCTTTGTGCTGAAGATTGGTACCCAACAATTGCAAGTATTATTGGGAACACAGAACTGGTTCCCAAAGACAGGCCAATTGACGGAATCGATGTCTCAAATTTTATGCTTGGAAATAACGACAAAACCGGTCGTGAAACATACATGTTCATGGGTATTGATGGTCAGGTGATGTCAGTCAAATGGAAAATTTACAAAATGATTTCCAGATACAGTGAAGGAATAGATAAGCCAATTGTAACGTCACAGTTTCCTCAGTTTTATGATCTTAGCAGCGACCCTCATGAAGATATCAATCTCACTTCTTCCCAGCTTACTAACGTCTGGATGATAGCTCCTTGCATCCGGATAATAGAAGAATATGAAATGAGTCTTAAGAAATATCCTAATATTACACCGGGTGAGGAATTTAATGGATATTGATTCAATTCACCAATCTTTTAATTTCATAAATTTATGAGTGACAAAAAAGTTACTGCTGTATTAGGTTTGATATTGATATTTGCGATTATTAAAATCTCAAATGGTCAAGTTCCTGATACACTTAAAGGTGCATCCCCTTTTACTTCCGGACATTACGTTCCCGGGATATGGAACATAAGAGACTACGCCACTCCGCCTCCCGGATTCTATATACTTGATTATAATGTATTCTTAAGTTCAAGCAAGTTCTTTAACCGGGATGGAAACCAGGTAACAGAATTGAATGGACCTGTCGGTACAACATCATTAGATCTTGATGTCAGTGGTTATTTGACCTTGCCTAATTTCTTTTATGCTTCATCTTTTAAAATTCTTGATGCTACATACCTTGCAAACTTAACGCTTTCGTATTCTACAGTAAATTCCGATCTCGCATATAACAGGATTGCAAAGCTTTTCAGAGATACAATAAATAACTCCGGGAATATAAACGGAAATGCAAGCGGGTTTGGAGACATGACAATCATGCCATTTGGTTTGAGCTGGGCATCAGATCAGTTTAACCTAACAGCCATGTATTTGCTTGTTGCTCCCACAGGTAGGTATACACCAGGTGGAAATGACAATGTCGGATTAGGTTACTGGACAAACACATTTCAAATGGTAGGATATGCTTATCCGATGAAAATAAAAAGTAAGCCCAGTCAGGCAATGGCAATTATGGCAGCGCTGACGTATGAAATAAACAGCAAAATAGACGGAGTGGATGTGACACCTGGAAATCGCTTTACCATAGAATATGGTATAAGTCAATACTTAAGTGACCGCTTTGAAATCGGAATTATGGGAGGAAACAATTTTCAAATAACCAATGATAAGGGAAATGATGTATGGTGGAATGCATCTTCACTTGATCAACTGGGATACATTGGCTTTCAGATCTCCGGATGGCCTGTAGTAAATAAACTTTATGCTTCCGTAAAATATAATGTGGATTACGCTATGCGTGAAAGAATGAAAATGCATATGCTGGAATTCAATTTAATTTATGCTACGGGTTTGCTTACAGGTAAAACTAAGAAAAAATGAAAAAATAGTATCTATGATTCTGTTCCTACGTCCATCTATGATTTCTCTAAATGGTAAGGTTTGATCCAAGGTTTGCTAGGATATTTCTTTAGTGTTTCCAAATACTTTTTGACTACCATATGTATAAACCAAACAAATTGACATCCTTTTGAGGGTCCATCTCGATATTTTTCGCAGAGTGAGGTTAAAAAAAAACCTTATTTTTTTCTCTAAACCTTAATAGAAATATCCGGCTCGGTGATAACCTTATTACCTTATTCCTTAATCGGTTGCCTGTGAAATGTTGAAAGAATAAAATGCGTATACAAATTTCGATATTCAATTTTCATATCATAATAAGGTAATAAGGTCAGACCTGGTTGAGTTTTTTCTATTAAGGTTAAAAAAAATGATAAGGTTTTCTTTTAACCCAGATTTTTCATTATAACATTTAATTTACCACGAAGTCACAAAGACACAAAGCAATTGCTAATAAAATAGAATGTAAGAAAAAATTCTTTACGCACGTTGCGAAATCCTTTGCGTACTTTCGGTTTGCAGCATTTTCAAGATTTCTAATGAACAATTTGGGTTTAAGTTAGCTATCTCAATTTAATAAAAAATCAAACTAAAGCATGTATCATTCGTTTGCACCGCTTAGGAATTAGCGGTCTAAACCTTATTTTTTCTAAACCTTAATAGCAATAATCCGAATCGGTGATAACCTTATTACATTGCTTGCAATGTTGAAAGAATAAATGGTATACAAATTTATTCCAGCCGCTGTTGATGTTCCCGAAAGTTTGCACAAATTTAAAGTTCAAAGTTAAAAAAATTTAGATGCAAACTTTCGGGTCACCAACAGCAGAGTGTGATTTGCCGGATTGTCGTTGGTGACCAAAAAGTTTGCAGTTTATTTTTTAATCTAACTTTACTTTTATGTTCATGCAAACTTTTTGGAACACCAACGACGGCGAATGAAGTGAACTGATTCTAAAGTATTATTTGTGGCACTTATTTGAGGTAACCAGATGGAACCAGCGTTTGTTGTTTTCCAAATTTTACCTGGACCACCTACTACATAGCCAGTATTGATGTCGGTGAAACAAACTGAATTCATAGTATAACTTGTGTCAAACTGAAGTGACCAGTTTGAACCACTATTTGTGGTCTTGAGAATTTCACCTGAGCTACTCACTACATAACCTGTGTTACTGTTTGTAAAGTAAACTGAAAGTAAATAATCACTTATCAAGATATCTTGCAGAGACCAGTTTGAGCCACCATTTGTTGTCTTTACGATTGCTCCAGATGATGTTAATATTATGCCTCCCACAGCCCAGCCTGTATTACTGTCGGTGAAGTAAACCGACCTTAAGAAATTTGCGCCGCTTGCCTGAGAAGTCCAGATTGAGCCTCCGTTTGTTGTCTTTAGTATTGTTCCTGCAAAACCTACTGCCCAACCCGTGTTGATATCAATGAATTGAACCGATTCCAATGGTTCATCAGTACCACTATTCAGGGTTAACCAATTTGAACCGCTGTCTGTTGTTTTTAGAATTGTACCTCCCTCACCAACAATCCAGCCAGTTTCACTGCTATTAAAGTTAACTGAATATAACTCATCATTCGTCCCACTTATCTGAGTCGACCAGTTTGTACCTCCAGTTGTTGACTTTAGTATTGTACCTTGACTACCAACTACCCATCCAGTATTAATGTTAGTAAAGTATACTGAATACAAAAATTTATTGGTACCACTATTTTGTAAAAACCAGCCAATTTGTGAACGAACTGGAGAATTAATTAATGTTATCAATGTGGCAACTATAAAATATAAATTTTTCATAAGTAATTCCTTTCTAAATATTTTAAATTTAAAATATGGTTGAAGTTACAAAAATAACATTCTCGATTTCGGCTAATAGCACTTTTTCTAGTCGCTGTTGGTGTTCCCAAAAAGTTTGCACAAATTTAAAGTTCAAAGTTAAAAGAAATTTAGCTGCAAACTCGTGTCACCAACAGCAGAGTATAGTTTAGGCGAATTGTCGTTGGTGACGACGTCGGCTTCTGTTTTTCATTTTAGAATTTCTTATTGATTTGTTTTCCCTTTTTAAAATATCTCTTGCTCTTTCTTTAACAATTCTTCCATTGTCATAATACACAACTAATTCACCCCTCAAACTTTTTTCTTTAACATTCTTTTCCTGCCAAGCTTAACAACTTGATAAGTTTTGGGTTATAATGTCCGGTTTAATTTTCTTTTCTTTCAACTTTTTAATTTTTTCCCATTCAGACTTCCGGATTAATGGTTTCAAAAAAATTCTCTGCTACAGCTAAAAGATCTAAATCACTGCTTATGAATTTATCAATTTTATTACTAATATTACAAATAATAGCTGAAGACAATTGCAACGAATCAAGACTTCGAAGATTCTTCTGTTCAGAATAATGTAGAATTAAATCTATAGAAACATCAATTAGATTATCGTTTAAAGATATTACATTAAACTTATCCACATCAAGTTTAAAAAAATCCAACGCAGAGATAGCATCATCACGTTTGATTTCATTTGTTCTAACTTTTTTCATAAAAGCAGAATGCACTTCGGTAATGGAAACCTTTGATACTGATATGAATAAGTTGTTCTTATTTTCTTCAAGAATATTCCATAACCTTTCAGTACCTTTTTCAGTGTGATACAATTTTACAAGAGCGCTTGTATCAATAAATAAATGCATTTCTTAGTTCCTGTCATTTACAATTTCATCCGACATATTTCCTCTTATAGATTTTGTAAGTTCAGCGGCTTTAGTATATAATAGTTTATCAATATCTACTTTTGGAATGATAATAACCTTCACGTCGGTATCGTTGGGAATTGGAATGTTGTGCAACTCTACACCTCCTTCCCGTATTTTTGTTTCAGTTATGTATTGACTCATTTGAATTTTTTTTATGAATAAAATAATAAAATTTGTTAAAAAAAGAAAAGTTTAATTAATTCAAAAGTTTCATGCAGCAATTTTGGAAAAGATGTAGAATGGGTTGTATTACACAGGCTTGTTTTTATCTGCCGCTGTTGGTGTTCCATCGGCGGAAAGAAAGTTTCTGTTTCATATAAGTGTCAATAAATAACCGGCGATTGAGCCACCTAAGACTATACATGCACTGCTTACTTTTTATCTGCCGCTGTTGGTGTTCCAGAAAGTTTGCAAAAAATTAAAGTTCAAGGTTAATCAAAATTTAGCCGCAAACTTTCTGGTCACCAACAGCAGTGCAATTAGTCGAATTGTCGTTGGTGACCAAAAAGTTTGCAATTTATGTTTTATCTAACTTTGCTTTATACTAATGCAAACTTTTTGGAACACCAACGACGGCGAAAAAAATTACCTCCAAAGTATTTAATCAAAATTTCCCCGACGAGTCCCCGCATAAAGTTGCATAGTTATTAATGAATAGGCAAGCGGGAGACTCGTAGGAAACGAAGAAGCTTAATTTCTTTGTTAATGTATTTTGTTTGTGAGGGTCTTACAAGTCATTCCATGTTCTCATGGCCGGATGGCAGAAACAAATTTTATTGAGTTATTGTAAGCGGTGATTACATCAGTAACATCAACAAAACTATCTCCATTCACATCAGTATTCTCATAACCTTCTTCAAAAACATTTGCATCATTATTTATTAAAACTATATCGGTCAGATCCGCTAATCCATCCTGATTTACATCGCCGCTGTACATTGCAAATTTCAAAGGGGACTGATCCACCTGTAATTGATTGCTGCCGTATGCTGCGGATGCGCTGTTTGAAAAATCGTAACTTGCCATTTCTTCCGTAAATGTTATAAAATTGCTGCTCCAGGTTTCAATCGAGTTTCTGTGATTTATTGTGAGATAATAATTTACATTAGACTGTGCATTGTTGAATTCAAACAGCCCGTTACCGGCCGGGTTTAGCACTGTCTTCTTTTGTTCGATTATGCTGAATGGAGCAATAGAATTTCTAAGAGTTGCCTTTACTGTATCCGACCTCATTTGATTCAGAATATCATTATAGAATGCTTCAACAATTGAAGTCGAGTTGAGTCTCTTTTGAGTTGTCTGCCTGTACTTTATCGTTACAATATCATCTCCGGTTCCTGAATTGGCGGACTGTCCTGTAATGAACACGTTGTTTGAATTGTCTAAAGCAATTGAATATGCCAGGTCCGGTCCGCCAATTTGACCGTTGAAGGAAATATTCCAGTCAACGCTTCCGTCGGGTCTATATTTTATGGTTGTGTAATCCAGCTGATTAGTATTTGTTGAGCCTGTCACATAAATATTATTGTCAGGATCAACGAATAATCCTTCGAGATAGTCATTCTCTGCACCTCCGAATCGCTGTACCCATTGCTGCGTTCCTGCAGAGTTATATTTAATGAGAGTATAGTCTTCATTTGTCCCTGCGCCAATGCTGTATCCTCCGACAAGAATGTTATTTAAACCATCAGATTGTACATACAATCCGCCGTCAAAGCCGCTTGCCGGTCCGTTATAAAGTTTTGTCCATCTTAAATCACCAAGCGAACTGTATTTAACAGTTGCAATATCCTGATTTCCTATTCCGATGAGACTGGCTCCGGTTACTACTACATCTCCCCCTCCTGCACCTGTTATTGCAAATGCTTTGTCAGGAGCATTAAGCGTTCCGTTATAAAATTTCTCCCATTGAAACAGTCCGTTAGTGTTTACTTTAATTGTCATAAAGTCTGTAGCGGTACCGGTATTATTGGTTTCTCCGGTTGCATAAATCTCATCTGGATTTTCCACATGCAAATCAGTAGCCAGGTCATTTCCTGTTTTTGAATGCCGGTAGAACCATTGCTGAGTCCCTGCTGAATTGTATTTCAAAACTAAAAAATCCTGACCTGTCCCGGTGCCGGCGCTATTACCGAGAATGTATGAATTTCCAAATTCGTCAACTTCCAGATCAACCGGTGTATCCATCCCGTTTGTAATTCCATTAAAGTTACGCGACCACAGCAAGTTGCCGTCGGAATCGAATTTCAAAGTCATAAAGTCATAGTTATTAATTGTAATCTGAGCCCGGATGCTTACCCAAATTTCGGAATTTAAAATATCTATGCGTACAGGATCATCCTGCAGATTAGTTCCGCTGTTGTAGAATCTTGTCCAGACTGTATCACCCTGCGGATTGTATTTGATCAATACTACGTCAGCCAGATTTGCATAACCTTTTCTCCCAAGCACATAAGAATTACCCGAGTCATCGGTCGCAATGTCCACACCTACATCGAGTGTTGAGCCTGCATTAAATATTGATGCCCATTCCTGAGTTACTGTGGAATTCGAATGCTGTGTAACAAGCAGAATGAAAAACTGAAGAAGCCATATTAATTTTATTTTTTTCATAATAGTTTTATTTTTTAGGTTAATAAACTGACTGCAAATTAATGAAGGGCAACCGAAAGTTACAAAGAGAAAAAATATTTATTGCAGGATGAAATAAATGAAGATTTGTAAAATAAATTCTGATTTTTGAACGGAATCCAACTAAATTTATTTATTTTGTAACCTGCGAATGTTACTTTTATATTAAAGAATTCTAATTTGGAAAAATCAATTTTAATATCACTGCTTCAAACCCTTGACAAAAATGAGATAAAAGGATTTGTGCAGTTTGTAAAAAATCCTTTACATAACAGGGAAAAAGTTCTTATAAATTTCTCGGAGATAATTTCCGAAAATCATCCGAAGCTGAACATTACAAAGGAAGAAATTTTCGGAAAGCTCTATCCCGGAAAAAAGTACATTGATTCACTGATGAGGAACATAATGTCTGATATGATGAAGCTTTCAGAGCAGTATCTTATCCAAATTCATTTGAGCAAAGACAATTTCTACAAGCATTTTTTTCTGATCAGGGAATTGACCAAAAGAGGGCAGCAGAAAATTTCGATAAAAAAGATCGGTCTGCTTCTGAAACAGCTGGACAATGAAATGATAAAAGATGAAGATTACTTTGACAGGAGATATTTACTTGAAAACGAGAAGCCCGGGATTTACAGAAGCGAGAAGAGCCTGCACCATATTGAAGATGAAAACACACCGCAGATAATAGAAAACAGACTTATTTCATTTTTTATAACCATACTCAAATTGAATGCTTATATGCTCAACAAGATTAAATTTATAAATGAGTATGAATACAATAAGACATTTCTTGACGAGGCTCTCGCATATCTGGAAAATAAAGGAAACCGGCTTCTGAAAAATTTTTACATTAATTTTTATTACAATGTGGCAAAGCTCTTTATTACTGAAAAGGAAAATTATTATTTCGAGCTGAGGAAAATTGCTGAATCAGGATATGATAACCTCAATGAAACAGATAAGAAAAATGTTTATGTAGTGCTTGCTAACTATTGTTCCGCTAAAATTGCGATCGGTGAGTTCCGCTATTACATGGAATTATTCGGGCTATATAAGGACATACTTGTCAAAGGAGCTCATTATGAGGGATTCGATTACTTTTCACATATCTTATTCAAGAAGATGATTATAGTTTCATTAGAGGTTAACGAACTTGAATGGGCTGAACACTTTCTTGCACAGTACTCGGGACAGCTGAATGAAATATACCGTGACAGCAACATAAATCTGGCTAAGGCTTTTATCAGTTTTAAGAAAAAAGACTATGACCATTCACTTGAACATTTGTCACGGGTTCAGATTGAGGATTCTTCATATAAAGAAGAGATAAAGGTACTTGAAATAAAGATTTTCTTTGAAGCCGGATATCAGGAGCAGTTTTATTCAGCTGTCGACAGATTCAGACATTTTATCAATTCAGCAAAAGATGTCTCTGAAAGAAGAAGACCTTTGTATCTGGAGTTTGTTAATTATGCAATCAAACTTTTCCGAATAAGCGAATCACGTGATAAGGATTTTCAATTTTATCTTACCCGGTTCAAAGACTCTGTCATTAATAACAAAAATTGTTCCAATAAAAAGTGGCTGATTGAGAAAGCTACTGAACAGATGGAAGGCGAGCTTTAGCTTTCAGCCGGTTTCCAGCCGCTGTTGGTGTTCCCGAAAGTTTGCTCACATTTAAAGTCCAAGGTTAAAAGAAATTTTAGCTGCAAACTTTCGGGTCACCAACAGCAGTGCAATTAGTCGAATTGTCGTTGGTGACCAAAAAGTTTGCAATTTATGTTTTATCTAACTTTGCTTTATACTAATGCAAACTTTTTGGAACACCAACGACGGCGAAAAAAAGTTCAAGGTTATAAGAAATTTTAGCTGCAAACTTTCGGGTCACCAACAGCGGTGCAATTAGTCGAATTGTCGTTGGTGACCAAAAAGTTTGCAATTTATGTTTTATCTAACTTTGCTTTATACTAATGCAAACTTTTTGGAACACCAACGACGGCGAAAAAAATCGTAGTTGATACGAAATTAATCCGTACAAACTCAAATTGAAAGTGAGCCCTTTTTGTTAATTTACCGGCGGCGGTAAAATAACCTTATTTATTTTCTCTAAACCTTAATAGAAATATCCTGCCTGACGATAACCTTATTACCTTATTCCTTAGTTTGCTTTAGTTGCATTGTTTCTGGTAAAATAAGGTAATAAGGTTGGAACTTGGTTAGATTTTTTCTATTAAGGTTTAAAAAAATGATAAGGCTTTCTTTTTATCTTTTTTTTCCGCCGCTGTTGGTGTTCCCGAAAGTTTGCAACAAATTAATGTTCAAAGTTAAAAAAATTTAGATGCAAACTTTCGGGTCACCAACAGCAGAGTGTGATTTTCGAATTGTCGTTGGTGACCAAAAAGTTTGCAATTTATGTTTTATCTAACTTTGCTTTATACTAATGCAAACTTTTTGGAACACCAACGACGGCGAAAAAAGTTTGCAACAAATTAATGTTCAAAGTTAAAAAAATTTAGACGCAAACTTTCGGGTCACCAACAGCAGTGCAATTAGTCGAATTGTCGTTGGTGACCAAAAAGTTTGCAATTTATGTTTTATCTAACTTTGCTTTATACTAATGCAAACTTTTTGGAACACCAACGACGGCGAAAATTCAAAACCAATCTGGTATAAACTCAATTATACTTTGATCTTAAAACATACAATTCCTAACACCACTGCCTGAAATTTGCCATGGACCAAACAATACTTTTCCAACTCTTCCGATATGCTCTTCATTTTTTTTTCACTGAATCAATTTTTAATCAGCCTGTAATTTTTTCTCCCCGAGTTTAACATTAACTTTAATTATCTTGCCTGTAAACTTAAAAGGAACCTGGTAATCACTGTCATCAACCGGAGTTCCTGTATCCGATCCGACATTAAATGTCTCATCCCACATCAAAGTTATTGGTAAGCTTTTAGGCATTGCATGGCTTTCAGCGACAGTTCCATCAACTGTAAGTGTTCCCGTTCCAGCTTTGCCCAGACCCGGTCCGTTATACTTCCAGTCAAACACTATTGTATGTTTACCTGGAGAAAGTGCTTCCTGTCCCTGCCATTTTACACGCTCAAGATCTACTAGATTCCAGGTAAATACAGGTTTCCCCTTCAGCAGATAGAATCCATATCCGGCAAATCTTCCGCCGTCTGTCATTATCATTCCTTCGGCACCTCCTGGCGGAATCTCAATTTCTGCTGTAATAGTATATGACCTGTCCAACAGGCTCGGAGCAGTGCCTGTTTCAGCAAACGGAATATTGCTTACAGGTCCTGTATATACAAAATTTGTGCGGCCGGGATTATATGTCGGTTTTTCCGATATGAACCTTGTCAAACGCGTATCATCAAGCGGAAACACGTTATACTTTTCTGCCTCTTGTACAAAAATCTTTTTCATCTCATTTAATTTGTCAGGCATCTTTTCGGCAAGATCGTTTGACTGTGTCCAGTCTTCATTAATATTATATAATTCCCATTTGAAACTGTTCATCACATCGGGAGAAAGTTTTTCAAGCGAAAGAATCCAAGGCGGACTTGGTGGTGGAGCTGAAGCAATCCAGCCATCGTGATAGATAGCTCTTGAGCCAAACATTTCAAAATATTGTGTAGTGCGTCTGTCCTGAGCTTTCGCATCATCCCATGTATAAACCATACTGACGCCTTCAATTGGTTTTTGCTCAATGCCGTTAATCTTTTGAGGTTGAGAAATGCCGGCAGCTTCTAAAATGGTCGGTACAACATCTATGACATGATGAAACTGATTTCGTATTCCGCCTGCATCTTTAATTTTCTTTGGCCAGCATATAGCCAATCCGTTTCTTGTTCCTCCGAAATGAGATGCTACTTCCTTTGTCCACTGATACGGTGTATCCCATGCCAATGCCCATCCAACGGCAAAGTGAGGATATGTCTGGTCGGTTCCCCACTGGTCATAGAATTTCATATTTACGTCAACAGTCGGGGCAACAGCATTAGCACTGGCATACTCGTTGAAGGTACCATTCAATGTACCTTCAGGGCTTGCGCCGTTGTCACCGCTGATGTAGATAATAAGTGTGTTGTCAAGCTTTCCCATTTCCTCAATCGCAGAGATGACTCTTCCAATCTCAAAGTCAGTGTATGCAAGATATGCTGCATAAATTTCAGCTTGCCGGATGAAAAGTTTTTTGGCTTCAGGCGAAAGACTTTCCCACGATGGTATTGAACTAGGAAAGTCAGTCAGCTTTGCATTCTGCGGAATGACTCCAAGCTTTTTTTGATTTGCAAATATTCTTTCGCGCTGTGCATTATAACCCTCATCAAACAGATGCATTTGAGAAATCTTATCAACCCATTCTTTTGTAGGATGATGCGGAGAATGTGTTCCCCCGGGTGCATAGTAAACCATGAATGGACGATTGGGCTGAACAGCGTTAAGATTATTAATTGTCTGAATCGCATCATCAGCCATTGCAGTAATTAGGTTCCAGCTGGGATTTCCAAGATATGGTTCAATGTATGATGTATTACGGAAAAGATTGTTTGGCTGCCACTGATTAGCATCATCACCTACGAATCCGTAGTAGTAATCAAAACCTTTCACGAAACCTGTCGGCCAGTTATGAAAGGGACCTGCCTGTGTTCCTTCCCATTGAGGAACATTGTGATCTTTTCCAAACCAGGATGTGAAGTATCCGTTACATCTAAGGATTTCTCCTATGGCTATTGCATTGTTTGGAATCACACTATTGTAACCCGGAAATCCGGTTGCCTGGTCAACGACGACTCCTGTTGCTACCGAATGATGATTACGTCCGGTGAGGAGAGCTGCACGTGTTGGTGAGCAAAGCGCAGTCGTATGAAACCTTGTATACCGCAATCCCTTGTTAGCTATTTTATCTAATGTTGGTGTTGGAATTACGCCTCCGAAAGTAGTCGGTGCGGAAAACCCCACGTCATCTGTCATTATTAATAAAATGTTGGGAGCTCCTTCAGGAGGAACGATAATAGGATCCCAATATGGTGTTGATCCGGCAGCATTATACTCAATCTTCCCTTTAAAACTTCCTGTCGGTGAAGGCAATTGCTTTCCGTCTATAGTGGTTGTTGAGCCCGGTGCACCGCTTATACCGTTAGTCTGAACCTTATCCGTTGAGCCGGTTGTACCTGTCGTACTTTTCTGTGATTTGTTGCAGGAGGTAAGCAAAATTGTAAATGCAATAAAACAAGCAACTAAAAGAATTGATTTTTTCATTTGCGTTTAATTTGATATTATTAAATAAGTACTACTTGAAATTAACTTTACAAGTTTGCTTTTACTTATCCATTACGCATCTGAATCCAATATTCGAGGTTCCGCTGTCATATCCCTGTCCTCTTCTAGCGCTTGGTCTGTAGTTAGAACAATAATTTTCCGAGCATAAAAATGAACCTCCCTTTACTACACGCTTAATAGCATAAGGGTCTTCGTAGTCTGATGACCTGTCAGGTCCTTTCGGGTTTGCAATAACTTTGTCCTTCGGTATTTTCATATAAGCCTCTTAATCATACCAATCGTTTGTCCATTCCCATACATTTCCTATCATGTCATACAATCCATAACAGTTAGCTTCAAAACTTTTTACAGGAGCAACTCCTTTATATCCGTCTTCACCTTTATCATTTACCGGAAATACTCCCTGCCATGTATTTGCCAGATACTTGCCGTCCGGATGAAGCTCGTCACCCCATGCATATTCTTTTCCGGTCAGACAATTCTTTGCCGCAAATTCCCACTCGGCTTCCGTCGGAAGTCTTTTGCCTGCCCATTTGCAGTAAGCAAGAGCATCATCATATGAGATATGAACAACAGGCATATCCATTTTATCTTCAATGCCGCTGCCCGGTCCTAAGGGATGTATCCAGCTTGCGCCCGGAACCCACTTCCACCACTGGCTTACATCATCAGTATTTTTAACATTCGAAGGTTTTACATAAACAAGAGAAGCAGGGACAAGATCCTTTGGATTTGGAGCAGCTGTTCCCGGAGGAAGCTGTTTCTTGAGTTCATTCCAGTCAGGAGCTTTCTCTGCAACAGTAATGTAACCTGTCTCGTCAGTGAATTTCTTGAAATCTGCATTAGTAACTTCATTTACATCCATCCAGAATCCATCAACTCTGACTTTGTGCGCAGGCTTTTCTACATTATAAGCATCTGCATTGTTAGTTCCCATAATGAATTCTCCTCCCGGTATCCATTTCATTCTATCATGGCTATCATTCATTTTTGAAATTGATTTTTCCCTGGATTGATTAGTATCATCATTGAGAGTATTGGCCTGCCGTGAATCAGAGTCTCCGAAACGGGAAGGTTTCTTTTCGCAGCATGCTTTCAATGAATCCTCGGTGGAAGTTTTAACTGCTGCTGTTTCCGTATTTTGTGTCTTGCTGCATGAGAAAAAGTATGGAATAAATAGAATTGCTGATATTATGAAAAAAAAATTTTTCATCAGGGGATTTTGATAATGCAAAATTTAAATTTTGCTGAGTTAAATTCAATGCCACTTTTGGGTAGAACACTGTTTAATGATCAATGTACAATGTGCAATGTACAATGTTTAATTAAGTTGGTTTTTTGACATTTTTGTGACAATTGGAAATTTTAGAATAACTAATTTTCATTAGTAAAAAAAATTTGAAAGGAGTTTTGAAAATGAAAAACTTTACAAAAATATTTACGGCAGTTTTTATAATGTTTGCCATTGTACATTGTACATTGAACATTGATAATTGCGAAGGACAGTGGGTGCAGACAAATGGTCCGGCTGGAGTAACAGCTTTTTGTTTTGCTGTATCTGGTGAGAATGTATTTTCAGGAACTCACGATGGAGTTTTTCTGTCAACTAATGTTGGCGAAAGCTGGACAAATGTGGGCTTATCAAATATCAGTTCTCTGGCACTAAATGATAGTTTTATATTCGCAGGTTCTGAAGTCGGAGGTGTATTTCTGTCAGCAGATCACGGCGCAAGCTGGACTGCAATAAATAACGGTTTATCAAACCAGTTAGTAATCTCTCTTGCTGCAAGCGGAGATACAATATTTGCCGGGACTGAAGGCGGCGGTGTATTTCGTTCAACAAATAACGGAGCAGTCTGGAATGCCACAAGTTTAACATATAAAACAGTAAACTGCATTGTCATAAAAGAAAATTATGCCTTCGCCGCAACCAATACCGGAGTACATAGATCTTCCAATAGCGGTGTAAACTGGTATCTTGTAGGTTTAGACAATCAACAAGTACTTTCCCTTGCAGCAGAAGGAAATAGTCTATACGGCGGGACATGGGGTAACGGAGCATTCAGATCAACAAATAACGGCGTAGGCTGGTATGCTGTAAATAACGGCATCACTAATCTTAATATTAATTCTCTTGCCATCAGCGGAAACAACATCTTTGCAGGCACTTATGGCGGAATATTTTTATCTGTAAATAATGGCAGTCAATGGTCCGCTGTAAACAACGGTCTTACAAATCTGTCTGTTTTTTCTATTGCTATAAAAGGGAATTATATTTTCGCCGGTGGTTCGGGAATTTACCGGTCAACTGATAATGGCGCTAACTGGCATTCCATGAATAACGGTTTATCTAATGTTACTATCTTAAGTCTTGCAATAAATGGGAACACAATGTTTGCCGGGTCTGATTTTCAAGGATTATCTTATTCAACCGATAGTGGTAATAGCTGGACCGGCGCAGGTTTAAGCAGTCAATGGATCGAATGCATTGCTGCAAGCGGATTGAATGTTTTCGCCGGCGGTGCGGGAGTATACCTGTCAACCAATAACGGAATAAACTGGAGTCCAACAGGTTTTTATAATTCCACATATTCTCTCGCAATAAGCGGAATCAACATCTTTGCAGGGACTTACAACGGGATATATCTTTCTTCCAACAATGGCGGAAACTGGACAGCTGCCGGCTTATCAAATCCTGTTTTTAGTCTTGTCCTAAACGGAAACAGTGTATTCGCAGGCGGTCATGGAGTATTTCTGTCTACTAATAATGGCAATAACTGGGCAAGTGCCGGTTTATCAGGCAAGCTTATTAATTGTCTGTCTACGGATGGAAATAACTTATTCGCAGGAACCGGCGATCTTTCCGGAAACGGCGGAGTATTCATGACAACAAATAACGGAGTAAACTGGATGGAAGCCGGTTTAGCAAGTCTGGCAATAAGTTCTCTACTGATTCATGACCACAATATATTCGCAGGGACAGACAGCGGAATATATTTATCATCTGACAACGGAGCAAACTGGATTAATAAGAATCTAGGTTTTAACTTTAACCCCCAATTACATTCATTAACAATCGGAAATGGTTATGTATTCGCAGGAACTGATAAACATTCTGTCTGGAGACGTACGATAACTGACATTACCGGAGTAAAACAAATTTCCTCATCAGTCCCCTCTTCGTTCTCATTAGAGCAGAACTATCCGAACCCATTCAATCCTGTTACGAATTTGGAATTTGGGATTTCGGATTGGGGATTTGTCTCTTTGAAAGTGTATGATATACTGGGTAAAGAAGTAGTGACTTTGGTCAATGAAAAATTAAGTCCTGCTAAATATAAAGTAGAATTTGATGGAAGTAACTTATCAAGCGGTGTGTACTTTTATCGAATAGAATCAGGAGATTTTGTTGAGACGAAGCGAATGGTTTTGGTGAAGTGATATCTTTGTTAAGCAAAGTGAAATTCAGAGTAACCAAGTAATTATTAAAAATATTTTGACTATTAAAGTGTTAATGAAAAATTAAAGAATAAATTAATTGAACAAAAGAATACGGAGGAGACAAAAATGAAAAAAAAGATATATTACATACAGCCGACTTATCAGACATTGGACGGCACTTTGTTAAAAGGAGACAGTCTGTATGTTCATTCACTCGCTATGCCGGCATTGAGCGCAGCAACACCTTCCGACTGGGAAAAGAATATTACGCTTCAGTATTTCGATGATATTGATTACGATACGGATGCTTCGGTAATTGCAATCACTTCAATGGGATATGATATCTCTCAGGGAATGGAAATAGCGCGGGAGTTTAAGAGAAGAAACAAGACTGTGATATTCGGAGGGTACCAGGCGCATTTCAGTTCGCATCTGCTGATACAAAATATCTGCGACTGTGTTGTTCACGGCAATCCCGGTCCGAATGACATGAAGAAAATATTGAATGATATTGAAAACAACCGGCTTGAACGGGAATATCATTTCGGCATCGACATTAATTTTCCGTTTGATTATTCGGTGCTGGAAGGAAAGAAAATTACATTCATGCCTGTATTAAGCAGCATAGGCTGTGTTAATGACTGCGATTTCTGCTGCACTGCTGCAGTTTACCGAAGTAAGTTTCGCCTGAGAAAAATTGAATTTGTAATAGAAGATCTGAAGAGCATCAGCAAAGTATCAAAGAAGGCAGGCTTTGTGGATAACAACATTTACAATAACCGCGAATATCTTTTGAAGCTTATGAAAGCAATTATTGATAATGGTATAAATCTCAGGTGGGGAGCACAGGTTACCGTCGATATTGGCGATGACCCTGAAGCGCTGGAGTATTTATACAAAGCCGGCTGCAGGTTATTGTTCATTGGAATGGAAACACTGCATCAGGAAAATCTTTCCGGAGTAAATAAGAAATATATGGTTCAGAGCTACAGCGAAAGACTAAGAAATATTGCTAAGAGTGGCATCAGAGTTGCAGGATACTTCATGTTCGGTTTTGATAATGACACAACCAAGACTCCGCAGATGCTGTATGATTTTATAAGTTCCGTAAAAATTTCACTGCCTATTTTAAATATTCTGATCCCTGTTCCCGGAACAAGAATCTTCAACCGTTTACGAAATGAAAACAGGTTGTTGTTTAACGAAGAACAGGATTTGCTTAAAAACAACAGCTTTTATAATTCTGCCTGCAACACCTGTTTCTTTATTCCCAAATTAATGACAGCTGAAGAAGCCGAGCGCGGATTCCTTGAACTGTACGGAAAACTTGCATGCTATTCTCAGATAATAAGAAGATCATTATGTCTGAATCCTTTCATGATGGCATTTCTTCTCGGAATGAACATTATTTTCAGAAGGGAATATTTAGACATGAAAAGAAAGCATAAGTTATAGAGAACACTCTACTCTTAATTTTCAACAAATCGTTTTTCCCACTCCTTCCAAAACTGGGGAGACTGTGTGAAAACGTAGTTTTGTAGTAGCACAGGCTATTAGCCTGTGAATTTTGGATTTAAAAATGCAATTTAAAATATGAGTCTATAAACCAAAGTTGAGTTTTCACTCAATCTCTGGTGTTTGGGAAGGAGGCAGTTGCAAACTATCAATTATAAAATTATAAACTATCAATTATAAACTATCAACTGCTCTCAAGATATTTATGAACCATCCCTACTGCAGCAGAGCCTTCACCGACTGCAGCTGCAACCCGCTTACCGGATCCTGATCGAACATCTCCAGCTGCAAATATTCCCGGTACATTTGTTTCAAGAAGAAACGGATCTCGTTCAAGTATCCAACCTTTAATTTTATTGTTTACTCTCGGTAAATCAGTTCCGGTCAGAATAAATCCCTTGTCATCCAGATCAACTATGCCCTTCAGCATTTCTGTCCTCGGAGCAGCACCAATAAAAATAAATAATGCCGCGGTTTCCAATTCAGACAAATTTCCGTCATGAATGCATTTGACGGAAATCTTTTCCAGCTTTCCTTCACTTCCCGATACTGAATCAATTTCAGCCTCTGTCCAGACATTAATATTTCCTGTTGCATTAATTCGCTCAATAAGATAACTTGACATGGATTTATCGAGTGATTTTGCCCTGACGAGTATTGTAACTTCCTTAGCGTATCGGGCAAAAAACAACGCTCCCTGTCCTGCAGAGTTGCCTCCGCCGATAACACAAATATTCTGACCTTTGTATGTTGCAGCTTCAGTCATTGCAGTCCCGTAATAAACACAGGTACCTAAAAACTCTTCTATGCCTTTTACTTCAAGCATTCTAACTGAAACACCCGCAGTAAAAACAACTGCTTTGCAATAAACTTCAGCACCGCTGCTTAACTTCAGAAATTTATACGGCTGTTCGACTCTTAATGAAACTATTTCCTGTGCAAGCAGCTCTGCTCCGAATCTTTTAGCCTGTGTAGTTGCTCTTCTTGCCAGATCAGCACCGCTGATACCGGTAGGGAATCCGAGATAATTTTCTATTTGTGAGCTTGTTCCTGCCTGACCACCGGGTGCACTTTGTTCAACTATTAAAGTCTTAAGACCTTCGGAAGCACCGTAAACAGCAGCTGCAAGACCTGCTGGTCCTGCTCCGACAATTACTAAATCATAAAACGGAAGCTTTGCCTGTGTCTGCATTCCGACTTTTTCAGCAAGCTCAGAATTAGAAGGTGTTACAAGTTGTGTTCCATCCGGAAAAAGAACAAGCGGCAGCTTGTTTGCATCGCCTGTAACGGATAAGGCAAGCTCTTTCATTTCTTCATTGCTGTCAACATCAATCCACTGATAAGGTATAAGATTTCTTGATAAAAATTCTTTGGCAGCATAACTTTGAGGAGACCACTTTGCGCCAACCAATCTGATCCCGTCATAAGGCGGAGTAACATTTGCAGTCCAGTCGTTGAGCAGGTCATCCAAAACCGGATACAATTTTTCTTCAGGAGGATTCCATGGCTTGAGAAAATAAAAATCGAGCTTCAGATCATTGATTGCCCTTATTGCGGCATCAATATCTGAATAAGCAGTAAGCAGAACCAGTTTTGCTTCGGGAAAAATTTCTTTTGCCTTTTCAAGAAACTTAACACCTTCCATTTCCGGCATACGCTGATCGGAAATAAACAAAGCAACAGTTTCGTTTTTTTTCTTCAGCTCTGTGATAAGTTCAATTGCCTCACCTGCTGAGGTTGTTCCGCTTACACGGTACTCTTCACGGTATTTGGTTCTTATGTCACGCTGAATTGCACGAAGAACATGTTCGTCGTCGTCTACAACTATGATAAATGGGAGTTTCATATTCTAACTTTTATTTTTTAACGGTATGCAAATTGAAAATTCTGTCCTGCCGGGTTTTGAATTTACTTTAATTTCTCCGTTATGATTTTTGATTATTCTGTTAACAAGATCGAGACCTATTCCAGTACCTTCACCAACTTTCTTAGTCGTAAAAAAGGGATCGAATATTCTTGAAAGTATATCCGGAGGAATGCCTGTCCCGTTATCAATGATTTTTATATTTACCTGCTTATCATTCGCGGCGGTTTCAATACTAAGCTCACCGTTTTTATCGAGTGCGTAAATTGCATTGTCAATCAGGTTTGTCCATACCTGATTCAGCTCCCCAACATTTGCAGTAACCTGCGGAAAGTTTTCGGCGAATGTTTTTTTTACGGTAATATTTTTATCCCGGAGCTTATGACCCAACAGTGTTAAAGTATTCTCTAAATCATTGTGAATATCCGTTGGCTGTAATTCATTCGTCCTGTCCATGTGTACATGACTTTTGATTGCACCTACAAGATTTGATATTCGTCCCGAAGCTTCCTCCAGATCTTTAATTACTCTTTGAGAGATCAGTAAATTTTCAAGCCAGTTAAGTACAGGTAAGGATTCCTCCTTGTCAAATTCACATGTAATAAAATCAAGATCTTTAACAGTAAATCCCGAATCTACAAAAGTCTCTCCTGTATGCTGTAAGCCGGAAAGTTCTTTGCTGTCAAGCCAGTCATTGATTTCATCTTCCCTGTCCATCCTTTCAAGAGGAGTCAGTTTTTTCTTATCTTTATTTTCATTTTCCTTCAATTCAACCATTGTACGTATTCCAAGAACCGTCTCTGCACTGATTTTATTTTGTAAAAGCTTCTCGGTAAGCTCGAAATTCATCTTCAGACGCTTTGAAAGTTCAGATGACATTCTGTCAATTGCAGAGGCGGGATTATTCAATTCATGCGCAATTCCGGCAGAAAGCTTTCCCAGTGCACTAACCTTTTCATGCTGCAGCTGCAGTGTCGCAAACGACCTTGCTCTTTCGGTCATGTAGCCGATCAGCTTCTGGATCAATTCAGGGTTCATCTGCTCCAGTTCCTGAAAATGTTTCTTATGAAGCTCGAGCCTTTTTATCTTTCCAACAGAATAAGTAAATCCCGGAGAGACCTTCATCCTTGAATAAGGAATAAGTCCGCCGATTCCTCCGGAGATATTATCATTTTCAAAATTGTAGTAGAGCACCTGTGAACCGTTGACATCCATGTAAAATGAAACTTTACCTTCAAGAATTATCCACATGACATCGATCGGATCGCCTTTATTTATTAAGAGCTTTCCGTCATCATACTCCTGATAATCCGAGTGATCAATAATCCACTGAAGATGCTCTTCAGGCAAATCGCTCAGAGCAATGACTTTTCTTAACTCTTCGGGAGTTACAGGCTGTGACATTTTTATATTTTCTTTTGAGTAATTGGAAGGGCTAATATATTCAACATTAAATAAATTTGCTGTTCAATAATTGTTACTAATTGGGTTAATTTTTACATCCGTTCAAGATGTTGAACTTCCCGAATTCTCACCTGTCAGGAATCCAACCATAATGTATGTTTTCGATTAACATAATTTTCATTACTCCCCCGGAGTTCTACTCCGAATTTGGTATGGTAAAGATCGGACATTACAGACGCGTGTAATGCTACTGATGGGTATGGACACGTATTGAGTTTTTCCTACTGAGAAGTGACAACTACATATGCATCTGTTCCGTTTTTTACCACGGGTTCAAAATAAACTCCATTATATTCCATAACCTGATTTCCGTTAATTGTAGCTGTAGTCGCACCCTGCGGGAGATTGTAAACAGTAGCGCCTGGAGGTGCAGGGACAACTGTATATGAAGATCCGTTATAAGTATAGAATGTCCCTCCGTAATAGTAATATGTATTTCCTGCAGTAGTGGTGGTTGTATATCCTGAAGGGAGTGAAGTTACAACAGCACCTTGCGGAGCATTTACAACTACATACGACGTTCCCTGCGGTTCATAAAAAACTCCCTGGTCATAATAGAAATTCTGATTTTCTGCATTTATCATTATTGCATCTGCTCCCAGGGTTGCAGCTGTATATCCGGCCGGATACCAGTAAGGTCCCCATGCATAAGGTGTGTAAGGATAATCATGGTAGTTTACCGGATCATAACCGTGATAACCATAACCGCTCGTTCCGTTATCTCCGTGATAATTGTAGCCGGAGCCGTAGTAGCCGTGATAAGTATTTACGTTTCCGTACTGAGTAGTATAGTGATTTACATTTCCGTCCGGAGTATTGTAAGTAGTTTTGCTTGCATCGGTATTAACATTATTAGTATTGACGTTGGTTTTATTGTAAGTGGTGTTATTAACATTTCGAGTAGTATTATCGGATGAATAGTTTTTTCCGGACAGGTTAGTGTTGTTAAAATTCCTGTCGCTGCTGCTGAAATTTCTGTCCGTATTGCTAAAATCACCTCTGTTGAAATTCCCCATATCACCTCTGTTAAAATCTCCTCCGCGGTTAAAACCGCTGAAGCCGCCTCTGCTGCCACTGAATCCGCCTCTTCCGAACCTCTGAGCGTAAGATTCACCCGCGATTAAAATTGAAATCAGAAATATGAATAGACTGTATTTTAAAAATCGCTTTTTCATGATTGAAAAAATTTATTTATGTTTTATAAAATTAATGTATTAAAAATTATTTTATTTCTGAAACTGAAAATTTGATTTTTCTTACACCAGACGGAGGTGAAAACTGGAAATCATTGTCAGAAAGATTCGAGCTTAAATTCCAGTTACTGAAATACATCACATGATTCGGGCTTCCCGGTATTATATAGTAGTTTGAAGTCATCTTTGCCGGCAGGAGTGTGTTTTCATTTATCCATAACTGGTAAGAAAATTCCGGAGTTTTACCGGCAATATGGTAAACATTTTCACCGCTTATCTTTGTAATGCCGAGATACTTTATTGCATTCGATTCATTAAGCGCATCGTCTGTGAAATAAGGATAAAAAAAATCAGAACCGGGAAAGTCTATTCCGTATTTGTAACTGAACATATCAATTGTTCCCATTATTGTATTCGGTGCGGAATCTGCTGCATATTGCTTGTTCACGGGTGAATAATAAATAAAGCTCTTTCCGTTGTAGTAATATTCTTTTATGCCTCTTTCGCCGGATACTTTCATCAGCATTTTATCGGGTGCTTTCATACTTACTTCCGAATATTCGGTATTAGTCACAAGTCCTAACAAGGGATCATTAATGTCATATTCGGTCTTTACGCTGAATGAAACAGACGGCAGATCGCCGAGCATCATGTTCATTTTGTCGAGCAGGCTTACTGCCATTGTGTCTATCTGTGAATAGAGCAGATTACATGAAGAAAACAAAATGACAAGTGCAAGAGTGTATTTTCTTATACTCATTTTTTTTTCAGCAAAGTTATAATTAATCAGTGAAATTTAAAATGATAAAATCGAATAAAATTATGGAAGATTACAACTCTGCCCAAAATGATTTTGAAAGAATCTGTCTCAAATTTAAAAATTACCACTGAGGCACAGAGAGCACAGAGTTTCACAGAGAAATTTTTTATTAATTTATTTTTAATTCTTTATAACCAGAAAAATTTGGGGATATTTTAGCACTATATTAATCAACTGTAGCAAAAAATAAATCTCTGTGCATCTCAGTGTTCTCTGTGCCTCAGTGGTAAAGTCATTGAGTGGTAGTTTAAAGATTAGAAATATTTTGCTTACAAACCATCACTTAAATACAATTATTATTGTTTTTAGCAAATGTTTTGGATAGCACTGGGAAGATTACAACTCTGTCCAAAATGATTTTGAAGGAATCTGTCTCAAATTTAAAAATTACCACTGAGGCACAGAGAGCACAGAGTTTCA
>CAYNTN010000039.1:0-7113 GCA_964399995.1 uncultured Ignavibacteriaceae bacterium | reverse complement strand
TTAAAGATTAGAAATATTTTGCTTACAAACCATCACTTAAATACAATTATTATTGCTTTAGCAAATGTTTTGGATAGTATTGGGAAGATTATGGAAGTTGCCGTGCAAGTCAGCAGCAAGTGAAGTGAGATTGGTTTGCTCATTCGACATGACATTTATAATTTACTCACCGGTTTATCATATTGAATGTATATTCAACGAAGACTAATTTTAAACCGATTTTCAGAAGTAAACAAATTTCTAAAGTGTTGGGAAAAATTTTCTTCATATTAGTAATCTTAACATCAACCCGCAGTATATTTTCCCAGTGGACTATTTCAGCCAATACAGGAGGCAGTTATGTGAATACGATTATTTCCGCCTCGGGAAAGATATTTGCCGGAACTTCAACACAGGGAGTTTTTTGCTCCGATAATAACGGGGTAAACTGGGTGCAGACAAATTCAGGTCTGGGGAACGTGTTATTAATCCAGTCACTTGCATCAAAGGATAATTATTTATTTGCCGGGACAATCAACGGATTTTTTTATTCCAATAATGAAGGAGGAAACTGGATTAATTCGACTAATGGAATTACACAGTCAAACATCAGAGCGGTTACAACTGATGACAGCGGGAATATTTACGCAGGCTGCATATTTGCAGGGGTTTTCCGTTCTACAAACAACGGATTAAACTGGATAAGATTTGCGCTTGGTGAAGGGGATCTGCTGTTTTCATTAAGCATAAAGGATAATATTTTTTTAATCGGACTGGAAGGAGGAATTTACAGAAGCACCAATTACGGTTATAACTGGTCGGCATATACGAACGGATTAACGGATCTAAGCATTAGAAAATTAATTCAAACAGGCAGCAACATCTATTGCGGTACTGACGAAGGAGGAATCTTTGTCACGCAGAGCAACGGAACAGTATGGCAGCCGCAAAATTCCGGACTGACCAACTTAAGGATTCAGGCTTTACATTCGTATGAGGGTAATTTATTTACGGCAGTTGCCGGCGAGGGAATTTTCCATTACAGAAATTCAGTCAATAAATGGATACAGGTAAATGAAGGTTTGTCAGACACTAATTTTTATTCAATTTGGGTAAATGATAATTTTATTTTTGCAGGCTCATCTACCGGAAAAATCTGGAAGCGTCCACTTTCCGATATCATTACTGGAATTGAATCACATTCTGAAAATCTCACACAGGATTATATTCTTTTTCAGAATTATCCTAATCCGTTTAATCCAAAGACGATGATTAGTTATAAGCTTGCAAAAAGAAGTTTTGTTACTTTGAAAGTTCACAACATTTTAGGTAAATCTGTTTCAACACTGGTCAGCGAAACAAAGCACCCCGGGAACCATAGTACATTCTTTGACGGAAAAGATTTACCGGGAGGAGTTTATTTCTTATCACTTTCTGCAGGAGACTATACAGATATAAAAATTATGACTTTGATAAAATAGTTTTTTAATTGATCAGTATAAATATTTAAAGGTAAACATTAAGTGATAAAAAGCCGGATTATTAACAAGTTCTTCTTTTTCAACATACCATCCTGATATATTCGCATTGCTTAATCTTCCAGATACCCAAACTTCCCGTTCATAAAATCTTCATAAGCTTCAGCCAGTTCCAATCGTGTATTCATTACAAAGGGACCCTTTGCTGCGATCGGCTCATTTATCGGCTCTCCGCTTAATATCAGAACAGTTGAATTTTCTTTTGCCACAATGTCAAAAGTCTCGCCTTTATTTTTGAACAGCACAAAATTATTTGCTGGAACTTCATCATTTTCATTTATTTTTATGCTCCCTTCAATCACAAGCAATGCAGTATTGTAATTTTCAGGAAAGCTGAACTCAGCCATTGCTCCTTCATTTAATTTTGCATTGAGCAAATAAACCGGTGTAAATGTTGACGCAGCTCCTTTGACATTTTTATAATCGCCTGCTATTACTTCAATTTCACTTCCGCTGTTTTCCAATTTGTAACGCGGGATTTGATTGTTGGCAATTGCCTGATACTTAGGTTTTGACATTTTATATTTTGCAGGAAGGTTTACCCATAGCTGAACCATCTGAAAGTCTCCACCGTTTTTACTAAAATTCTCTTCATGAAATTCCTTATGCAAAACTCCCGATGCAGCGGTCATCCACTGCACGTCGCCTTCGGAAATTACTCCTCCTCCTCCGCTGCTGTCCTGATGGGCAACTTTCCCTTTATATGCAATAGTAACTGTTTCAAATCCCCTATGCGGGTGAACTCCCACTCCGCGCGGCTTTTCACTCGGCGAGAAATAAAATTTTGAATTGTAATCAAGCATAATGAACGGATCCATTCTTTTCATATTAAGTCCGGCAGAACCCGGAATGAAATTATGAACGCGGAATCCGTCACCGACAAAATGAGGCTCTGAAGGTGCAATTATTAGTTGTATATTTCTTTTAGACATAAAATTTTAATTTTTAATGTGTTTAAAGTAATTTAGCAAAATAAAAATTATTTCTTAATGATAAATTAAAAACGAGGTCAGGGAAAGTATGAGTGGAGTCAGGATCAATTGAACCCAAAAAATTCCCCGCGATTAATAAATTAAAATCAGCCTTTACCGGCAGAAATTTTATTTTCTTGTATTTCGGCTGGTTGATTTTTTTTTAATCCACTGAAAATAATTTATTTTTAACTTATCTTGACAACAGGAAGACCCCAATTTGCTCATTCTTTTTAGGCATTAAAGGAGAAAGGCTTTTGTACTTATCTATTTAATTATAATTAACTAATAAAAAGATTGAACTTCCGGGACTCCGGACGGGATCTGAATCTAATCAGTAATTTTTTAAACATTTTATAAAAAAATTTAAATTTGAATTCCGGAACATTCCGTTCCCGGATCCAATAAATCATATTACTAAAAAATTTGAAATACAACTTCACAGAAATAGAGAAAAAATGGCAAAAGTACTGGGACGATAACCGTACATTCAGAACACCGGAAATTAATGAACTGGATAAATCAAAGCCAAAATATTATGTACTTGGTATGTTTCCCTACCCGAGCGGTGACGGATTGCATGCAGGTCACCCCGAAGGTTACACTGCTACGGATATAATTGCGCGGTTTAAAAGAATGAAAGGGTTCAATGTAATGCACCCTATGGGCTGGGATGCTTTCGGTTTATCTACTGAGCAATATGCAATTAAAACCGGGATACATCCTAAAAAAAGAACTGCAGAATGTGTTGCAAATTTTAAAAAGCAATTGAAAGCATTTGGTTTTTCTTATGATTGGGAAAGAGAAATAAATACATCAGACGAAAAATATTTTAAATGGACTCAGTGGATTTTCCTGAAAATATTTAATTCATATTATGATGAAACTGAGGACAGGGCAAAACCGATTTCTGAATTAAGAATTCCCGAAGGAATGAATGAGAGAGAAAAATTTAATTTTATTAATTCCAAAAGGTTAGCATATCTTGCTGAAGTGCCGGTTAACTGGTGTCCTGAGCTTGGTACGGTTTTATCTAACGAAGAAGTACCCGAGCAAATTGAGAAAGGATACACTGTTGTGAGAAAAAACATGAGACAATGGAATTTAAGGATAACAAAGTATGCAGACAGATTATTGAAAGGTCTTGATGATTTAAATTGGCCGAACAATATAAAAGAGCTTCAGAGAAACTGGATTGGAAGAAGCGAAGGAGCATCTATTAAGTTCAAAGTTAAAAGTTCAAAGTTAAAAGATGAAAAAGAAATTGAAGTTTTCACAACCAGACCCGATACGATTTTCGGAGCGACTTATATAATATTAGCACCCGAACATATTTTAGTTAAAGAAATAACAACGGATGAGTATTCTGAAAAGATAAAAACATATTTAGAAAAATCCGAAAAGAAATCTGATATGGAGAGAACGGATTTATCAAAGGAAAAGACGGGAGAATTTACCGGAGCTATGGCAATTAATCCGGTAAACGGGAAGCAGATTCCGATTTTAACAGCAGATTATGTACTTGCCAGTTACGGGACCGGTGCGATTATGGGGGTCCCGGGGCACGACGAAAGAGATAATGAATTTGCACGGAAATTTAATCTGGATATCATACCTGTAGTACATCAGCAAAATCATTTGGATTCAGATTTGCCTGAGTATATTGAAAGGATAAAAAAAGGTGAAGAATGTTTTAGCGGCTTTGGAGTTTCAATTAATTCTGATTTTCTGAATGGTCTTACTTCAGAAAACGCAATTAAGAAAATAATTGAATGGGTGGAAGAAAGAGGAATTGGAAAAAAGACAGTTAGCTATAAACTGCGGGACTGGTTGTTTTCACGACAGAGATTTTGGGGTGAGCCGTTTCCGATAATACACTTTGATGACGGAATTTTTAAAGCGATTGATGAAAAGGAATTGCCCTTGACTTTACCCGATGTAGAAACATACAAGCCGAGCGGTACCGGAGCATCTCCTTTAGCGACGATAGATTCATGGGTGAATACAAATGATAAGGAAAGCGGACGTGTGGCAAAACGTGAGACTAATACAATGCCTCAATGGGCAGGTTCATGCTGGTATTACTTAAGATTTCTGGATCCGGAAAATGATAAAGAATTTTGCGACAAAGAGAAAGAGAAGTTCTGGATGCCGATTGATCTTTATATAGGAGGTGCCGAGCATACGGTATTACATCTGATTTATGCAAGATTCTGGTATAATATTTTATATGATCTGGGATATGTTTCGTACAAGGAACCGTTTGGAAAATTATTTAATCAGGGGATGATATTGGGTGAAGACGGTGTGAAGATGAGCAAGTCAAGAGGAAACGTAATAAATCCGGATGTTGTAATAAGCAAATACGGAGCCGATTCAATGAGGCTGTTTGAAATGTTCATGGGACCTCTGGAGGCAACCAAACCCTGGAGCACTAAGGGAATTGAGGGACTGAACAGATTTTTAAACAGGATTTGGAGATTAATTGTTGATGAAAATACCGGTGGAATTAAAAGCAGCATTGCAGACGAACACCCGGATGAAAAGCTGAATAAGATTATGCATAAAACTATTAAGGAGGTGACGGAAGACATAGACGAAATAGATATGAAATTTAACACGGCAATTTCTTACTTGATGATATATGTAAACGAATTGTACAAACTGGAAAAGATCAGCAGGGTTGCTATAGAAAATCTAATTTTGTTGCTTTCACCATTTGCACCACACATTGCCGAAGAGTTATGGCAAAGACTTGGAAATACCGGCAGTATAGCATTTGTAGACTGGCCTGAGTACAATGAAGCATTTACCAGGGAAGAAAATGTTACCGTTGTATTTCAGGTAAATGGAAAGATCAGAGCAAAGAAAGAATTTAAATTTGACTGTAATGAACATACATTGGAAGATGAAGCACTGAATAACGATAACGTTAAGAAGTTCATATTAGGTAAGCAGATTGTAAAAATAGTGACTGTAAAAAATAAAATGGTTAACATTGTAGCACGATAACGACAGAGTTGTCACAGAAAATTTTTTCAATTGTCTATTATAAAAAAATATAAGGTCATAAAAATATCTATTGACATAAAAAATTATTTAATGCAATATTGCATTAACTTTAAAAGACAACAATATTGCAATCTAAAGATTTAATATACAGGTTACAGGAAATTGGTTTTAAAGAATACGAATCAAAGGTTTTTATGGTTCTGCTTAAGGGATCGGACCTAAGTGCTTCGGAAATAGCAGAGAAAGCCAACATAAGGAGAACAGCAGTTTATGAAATACTAAAATCATTTACTGCCCGTGGATTTTGCAATGAGATTGAGACGAACACAATTTTAAAATATGAACTGATTGATCCGAGAGTGATTTCAGATAAAATAGAAAAGGAAATCAGTCAGAGGAATGAGGCAAAAATTGATAATTTAAGGACAACTTTTAATGAATTCGAATTACTGCATAAATCAGAAGCATCAGATAATATTAGAAATGTCAACATTGAATTAATAAGAGGTTACAATAAACACAGGCAGGCAAAATTCATAGAACTATTTAATAATGCAAAGGAAGAAATTTTGTTTATGATACGTCTTGAAGGATATGTTTCAGCGGAACTTGATTATCAGGCAAATGAATTTTTTAAGAGGGGCGGGGTAATAAGATCCATTTACGAAGCAAGTTTGAATTTCAAGATAATAAAGGATGAAACCAGACAAAATGCTGAGTTTGATGATTTATTAAGAATCTGCTCAAGATTTGAGAAATCCGGTGAGCATGTGAGAATTTCAAAATCAGAATTACCGAACATGACAATATTTGACAGAAGGATTGTATTTACAAATATTCAGGACAAGTCAGTACCAAGACATAATAATGCAGATATAATAATAAACAACGAAGCTTATGCAAACAGAATGATAGATTTATTTGAATTTTACTGGAGCAAATCATTCAAAATTAATGAAATAAAATTGCCGGAAAATAAAAAGCGCAAACCGGTAACAAGAAAACTAAATCCAAATTTAAATTATATAAATTCTTAATTTTTAAAAAATTAAACATTTTATCCGGAGGTGAAAAAAATGAAAAAAGTAAACAAGAAGTTTCTAATTACATTTGTTTTAATTATTAGTGCTTTATTTGTCTTTCAAACCAGGGAATCATTAGCCGATGACAAATATATCAACGGAAAAGTAGTTTACTCGGATAATCTTACCCCTGTTAATGGTTCTGTAATCGATGTATTACTGTATTCAGAACCGAATAAAACTGAAGTAATAATTGAAAGTACAACCAGCAATTCAAATGGAGAATTTCGAATTTTGGTTCCGTCACAGACTTCTGACAGAATAAAAATTATGGCATACCCAAATGAAGATAACACACAAAATATGTTTGAGAGAAAGGTAATAAATTATGACGGTACAGAGCTGAGTCGTTCAGATAAGTATCAATTTATAATAGAAGTTAAAAGAGCAACAAATAACCATTTTGGCAAAACCGATTTGGATTAAAAGTAAAATTATTTGGTTCTGACAGAATTAAAAAAAACGTCCTTGAATAGCAAGTTAGATTTAATGAGGGTTGGGTCTTTCTTGTGACATCCCCTCTCTGGGAAA
>CAYNTN010000038.1:28197-34220 GCA_964399995.1 uncultured Ignavibacteriaceae bacterium | reverse complement strand
GGAAACCCATCGACTGATTACGGAATCAACAATTATGGAGATGGAGCGGCATATCTTTGGTATGGTTCAAGAAATGGTTTACGTCCAAACGCGACCCCATATAATGCAGACTGGAGCGCACGAAGTTATCAGAATAATTCTTTTTTTGGTTTCCCTGTTGCAACAGCGGGAGATGTTAACGGTGATGGCTTTTCTGATGTAATCGTTGGAGCTTCCTCGTATAACACATCTACTTCGGATGGAAAAATTTTTGTATGGTATGGCTCAATTAATGGCTTGATACCAAACGGATCTCCGGTTAATGCAAATTGGACGGCTGTAGGCAGTAATTCCGTCTATTTTGGCTATTCAGTTTCAACTGCCGGGGATGTGAACAGTGATGGATATTCTGATTTGATTGTTGGAGATAAATTGGCCATTGGTGGGGGCAGAGCATTTATTTGGTATGGCTCAAACACTGGTTTAGATCCTAATGGAACTCCGGCAAATGCAGATTGGTCTCAAAGCGGATGGAATCATTATTATGGTGAATCAGTCTCAACTGCCGGAGATGTGAATGGTGATGGTTATTCTGATGTAATTGTCGGGTGGCCGGATCACACAACAACATCAAGTTTAGCACTTGTGTACTATGGAAATGACGGCACAGGATTAAGAGCAACAGTCCAGCAATATAAACCATTTTCAAATAATAATGTTTATTCGGGAGGATTGACAGGATCAAGCAACAGAGTAAAGCTAAATATATTCGGAAAGAGTCCATTCGGAAGAACAAAAGGTAAGATTATATATGAATGTCAACCCAATAAAATTCCATTCAGCGTGCCATTACCTGGTGCGTCATTGACTAATAACACTTTTATATCAACAGGTTCGGGGTCATTTACAGATCTGGGAACGCAAGGAGCAGAATTAAATAAAGAGCTCTCCGGATTACTTCTGGAAAAACAATATAAATGGAGAGCCAGAATACAATATTCACTTTCAAATAATCCTTATCAAAAGCTTGGTCCCTGGAAATATTACACTAATTATGTACCCTTACCTTATGGAGATTTTAAACCACAAAATACAGGATTCACACATTTGCAAAAGAGACTTAAATTAACAGCAGTAATCGAAGGCTTTTATGATCTCAATTCTAATAAAATGATTCCGGATACTTCGACAGTGTTTTTGAGAAATAATTTACCTCCCTATTCTATTGTGGATTCTTCGAAATCCTACCTGGACTCAACTGGATTTGGAGAATTCCAATTTGCTAATGGTATTGATAGCGGGAGTTTTTTTCTTCAGATAAAGCACAGAAACTCGATCGAAACTTGGAGTGCGTCCGCAGTTAGTTTCCCGGAAGATTCATCTTTAGTATATGAACTTTCAACTGCCATCACAAAGGCATTCGGTAGTAATATGATACAAGTAGATGCCTCGCCGGTAAGATTTGCAATTTTCAGCGGCGATGCAAATCAAGACGGAGTAGTAGATGGATCGGATGCAGCTATTGTTGATAATGATGGATATAATTTCGTTACTGGGTATGTAGTTTCAGATGTTACAGGTGACAGTTTTGTTGATGCTTCTGATGCCGCTATTGTTGATAATAATGGATATAATTTTGTAACTTTGATAAGACCATGATACTAAACTATTCCATTCTGAGTTAATTTTTTATTCAACTTACATGAAATCTTCTTGAGTACAAGGACTTTTACAAATTATATAATAAATAACATTATTTGATATTAGCATAACATCTTCTAAATCTATAAAACCGTTACCAGTCAAATCAGTTTCGATGCAAACATCCTTCTTTAAAATCAACAGCATCGCTATAGACAAGAATTACGTCAGTTGCATCTAATATGCAGTCCTTGTTTGTGTTACCATTCCAAAGCGCAAATAATGGAATACTTGGTTCCACATTTATTTGATTATCGCCATAAGCCTGACTTGAGGCTGGTTTAAAGTTATAGAATCCAAAACTACTGTTTTTTGCCAGGGGTATTTTTGAGGCGCTCCATGTGGTCAAGATACTGTTGCATTCGCTTTGCACAGAAATCCAATATTCTTCAGAAATAGTTGGTACATTTGGAAAATAAAAAAATGCATCACCAAAATCATTTAGTAGCTATACATCACTGTCCACGAATTTGCAGTCTGAATCAAAAAGGCATGCTTTCAATTCAGCCCCTCTCTGAATTCCACCACGAATATAATTTCCTTGTATGTAAGCAAACAATCTGAAAACTGCATAATTAGAATTATTGCTAATTTGAGGAATTCCTTTATATGCTGAAACAAGCCCGTCCGGGTTATAACGTGGCGCACCCACTAAAATTTCGGTTCCCACATCTCCATTAATATCCCCAGCCCCAGAAACTGATTTACCAAATTCAGTATTTGTCCCTCCTACAGAAAGGAACCCTGCGTATTGTGTATTATATCCAGTTCCAAATTGGTCAAATGTTACGTTATAAAGTCCCGGACTACCTAAATATATATAGCACGTCCATCACCATTCTGGGATGAAACGGCACCTGATGAACCGACAACTACATCAGAGTAGGTATCTTTTTTTATGTCTCCAGCATTCGCACTGACTCACCAAAAAAAAGTTTGTTGATCCGCATGTATGTATGAAAAAGGATTTGGACCTGGCCTCAAGCCGAAAAGGTACACTCTCCCTTCCCAATAATGATATGATCCTACAATACAATCTCTCCATCGTTTCCGTTAACATCACCACCATCGGATACTGACCATCCAAAAAATTCGTCTTCATTTTGTCCTATATGCATTATATTGTATTGGTTCTGAATTACAAAATAAGTTTACCTCGACAAAGGAGGAGCGGAGGAGTGGTGAAATATGTATTGTATGTATTGAATTTTCATTAATTTGCATTAAAATTTTTTATGAAAGATTCATTACTTACACAAAAACAGAGATCTGATATTCTTGGATTAATCAGGAAAAAGAAATTCTCCGGAATTATTTCCATTCTGGAAACTGTCAGGACCGATCATGCCGGGACTGCCAAGACCAAAGACAAAAGATTTGTAATCAGGGAAATTGTGAAACACATAATAGACAATTCAAAAGACAGAGAGAAAGATTTTTTTAACTGCGGAAGTTTTTTTTGTGAAAGGAAAGAAGATGTATCAAAGGAGATCGGAATTTCAATTGTTTGGAGAGGATACCGGTATGATAAGAAAAAAGTTAAGGAATACCTGTTAAAAATTGCTGATGACCTAAACTGGGAAGTGCGTGAATATGCAGCTATAGCATTTGCAGACACTCTTTACGATAACTCTGATTTTTATAAAGATGTTATGAAGTGGACAAAGCATAAATCCGAAAAGGTAAGGAGAGCAGTTGTTTTTTCGGCACTGGCATTAAAGGAAAAGGAGCATCTTCATAAAGCGTTTTCAATAATGGAACCTCTGCTTTATGATAGCTCAAAATATGTGAAGAAAAATTTAGGACCGTTCATTTTCGGTTCACTTTTCGGAAACAGATTTCCCCAAGAAACTATTCGTCAGTTGAAGAAGTGGAGTAAGATCCGTGATGAGAATGTGAGATGGAATGTGATAATGGCTTTCAATAACAGCTTCGGGAATAAATATCCTGAACAAGCATTAACCGTATTAAAATACTTCACCGGAGATGTTGATCTTTCTGTAAAGAGAGCGTTGCTTTCTACGCTGAATTTTTTAAGCAAGAGACATAAAAAATTAGTTGATAAATTTAAAATGGAAAATGAGCTGAATCTTGCGGAAGAGGTGAATTAAAACCTCTACATTATTATCTGAAAGATTCTCCAACATTTTCATATATCTTTCTTTCAAGTTTTTCCGATATTCTGTGTCTCTTATTTTTTTCATCACTGGACCTCTCCCTTATCTAGATTTTTATTAATGATTTTGCGGAAATTTTCTTCGGATGGATTTCTTAAAGAGATACCAATTAGGAATCTCCCTTCCATATTCAATCTCTATCTCGTGAGTAATCCAAACTCTACCAAAAAGGCTTTTTAGTAAATTTAGTTCTCCAATTTTTTCAACCCAGATTTTTCATTAGAACATTAATTTACCACGAAGTCACAAAGACACAAAGCAATTGCTAATAAAATAGAATGTAAGAAAAAATTCTTTGCGCACGTTGCGAAATCCTTTGCGTACTTTGCGTTTGCAGCATTTCAAGATTTCTAATGAACAATTTGGGTTCAAATAAAATAATACAACTCGAATCAGAGATTATTCTTTTTGTATCTAAATTCATCATCCACATCATCAGGTCCATAATTAAAAATTGAAACTCCGTATTTTCCTAGTAAAATCATAAATTCTCTTTTAGAATAACCTGCTAACTCGGCTGCCTGTCCGAGTGTGAGATTACCTTTTTCATATAACTTGGCTGCAAGAAAAGTTGTAATTTCTTTGTCGTCTAATTCAAAGTTATCGGGCAGATTTATTGTGAGTGATTTCATAATCAAATATCTGTTTCAAAATTAAATAAAATAGAAAATAAATTCAAACTGCATTTACTTATTTTTTTCCTTAATAATCTCCGCAGCTATACTGACTGCGATTTCCTCAGGTGTATCGCTGTTGATATCAATGCCTATCGGAGCCTTAACTTTACTGAGCAATTTTCTGTCAACTCCTTCTTTAACAGCTTCGTTGAATATTTTTTTAAGTTTTGCTTTCGTTCCCATCAGACCAATATAGCGGACATTTTTCTTTATAACTTGTTTTAAAACTTCTTTGTCCGACAAATATCCCGTTGTAACTATTATAACATATTCATTCTGACTTCCAGCTATATGTTGTGCTGCGTTCGAAAATGAACCAATGATTTCCTTATCCGCAAAATTGTCTTTGATTGCTAATTCTTTTCTATTGTCATAAATAACAACATGAAAATTCAGCATTGACATTACTTTACTTACCGCAAGCCCGACGTGTCCGGCTCCGAATATATGAACAATTTGTTTTACTCCGATATTCTCTTCAAAACTAAAATCACTATCATTTTTGTATCTGAAGTAATAGTTATCCGTATCTGCTTTACTTTTTCTTATTGATATCCCTTTATTGTTAAAAATAATTTTACCGGATTCATTTTTTTTCAGCCGCCTTAAAATTTCTCTGACAGTTTTTAAATCCTTTTTATCAAGTGTAATCATGAAGTTTGTTTGTGCGCCTGAACAGATTAGTCCCGATTTCTTTCCTGTGGTTGTTCGCTTATGGATAAGCTTTTCAAGCTTGTAAACTTTTTCTCTGTCACTCAAAACCTGCTTCGCATTTTTTATGATCTCAAATTCCATCACACCGCCGCCAATCGAACCGAGGTAACTTCCGTCAGATGAAACAGCCATTTTAAATCCCTGCTTACCCGGCGAACCTGCTTCATGATCCAGAACAGCAATCAGCATAACGGAATTACTTTTCGAAAGATGAGAGTAAATAAAATTCCAGAAGTGAAGGTCTTTCATGATTAAATTTCTTATAAAGATCTGAGGGTCCGATTTTTATCGGGTTATTGTTCGGTTTAGTTAGTGCAAGCGAATAATTCCAGGAATGTTTTCTGTTTCAAAGTGACAGTTAATTGCTTCCTTTTGTATTTTTCTTAAGTTCATCATCAGACTCAGCTTCTGTAAATATAGAATACCCCAAAGCCCTGGCTGTCCATCCACCTTCAGGTGATTCTTCAACGATAAAGATTATTTCATTTTCCATAGATTAAAATAGGTATATAAATAAATAATGAAAATATAAATTTCATTCTTTCTCATTCCCAAGTCCCAGAGCTTGTGTAAAAACTAGAAAAAGATTTTACCTCAAAGACTCGAAGGCTCAAAGCAAACAAAAATTGTAATTTTTTCATTCTTTCTCATTCCCAAGTCCCAGCTTGGGAATGCAAGAACTTTTCCTTCTCTCATAAAAAACAGAACTATCTCTTTCTCATTCCCAAACCCCAGCTTGGGAATGCAAGAACTCTTCCTTTCCAATTATTCAGCA
>CAYNTN010000038.1:0-28097 GCA_964399995.1 uncultured Ignavibacteriaceae bacterium | reverse complement strand
GTATGGAGTTCAAATGATTTCTCATTCCCAAGCCCCAGCTTGGGAATGCAAGAACTCTTCCTTTCCAATTATTCAGCAGTATGGAGTTCAAATGATTTCTCATTCCCAAGCCCCAGCTTGGGAATGCAAGAACCTTTCCTTTCTCATTATTCAGCAGTATGGAGTTATTATCAAATCACTTTTCGTCCCCATTAAATAAAACCTTGCAGAGCTGTATTCCCAATCTTCCTGATTATCTACTAATCCTCTTTTAACCGGATTATTGTGAATGTATTCTGTTTTCTGTTTAAGTATCAAGTTGTTTTGTATTTCTTGGGGATGAGCCCCTTCCTGCCATATTTGAAATTCAGAATCAATTTTATATTTTAGCTTAAGTTTTCTAAGTTCATCAAGCACCGGATAATTCTTATCAATGTACAATTTTTCGATTATTTTTTTTGCTGTATAACTTTTAAATGCCTGGATTGCCTTTCCTAAAGCTTTGGCTTTGCTGATAAGATGAAAATGTTCTGGCATTAATACATACGCTATTATTTCCATTTCATACTTTGATTGGTAAAAAACCAAGTTTTGAAATAACAAATCGTAATATGATTCTGAATTAAATATTTGAATCCAGTTCATAATTGTTGAAGTAATAAAATATGGGTTATCAGGATTTATTATCTTATAATTAGTTCTCATGACTACTAATTTTTGTGCCTTTGGGACTTGCCGGTCTAACATACAATTTTATGTCTGAATATCAAATTGTATTTTTTTCGATTTGTGAAATTGTTTTGCTTTCCCAAGCTGGGGCTTGGGAAAGAGAAGCAACACAAAATGGATTCGGCGGAAGGATTTATTCCTTGCCCCGGTAAAGCTCAATCCATCTTTTCACAGTAATTGTATTCGGATGATTTTCTCCGAGGAAATTCTTACATATTTCATAAGCTGAATCCCAAAGCTGTAATGCATCACTGATTTTATTAAGATTCACATACACCGCTGCCAAATTGGACTGACGAACAGCGACATTCGGATGTTTGTCTCCGAAATTTGTTAAGTCTGATTCATATTTTTTTCAGCTTTGTTCTGTCATTCCCAAACTGGGGTTTGGGAAGTAGAAGAAAAATTGCTTAAGCTCGTTAGCTCCGAAAATACCTAAAAAGAACTTCTCTTTCCCAAGCCCCAGCTTGGGAAAGTATAAACAATAAATCATTTAACCAAACTTTCCAACTCCTTTTCCACATACAAATTCATCAGTACCTTCTCATTCGTTATCGGTGCAGACATCTTAAAATTATTCTTCGGATTAAATTCCTTTATTGCATTTAAAATTGCGAAGTAAGCTCCTATCCCATACATCAGCGGAGGTTCGCCAATTGCTTTCGATTGGAATATTCCGGCAGCATTCGGTTTTCCATGAAAAATAATTTCCATTTCCTTCGGAGCGAAGTGAATGTCCGGAACTTTGTATGTCGACAGAAGATCCGTCAGCAGTTTGCCTTCTTTGTTATGAATTACTTCTTCAATTGTCATCCATCCGATCCCCTGCATTATCGCACCTTCTGCCTGACCAAGATCAATAACGGGATTCAGTGAATTTCCGAAATCATGAACTGCTCTTACTGAATCAATTTTATAAGTTCCTCGCAAACAATCTACTGTCGATTCAATGATTGCTGTTCCGTAAACATGATAAGCAAAAGGATTTCCTTTATTTTTCTCTCTGTCAAAATGAATTCCCGGTGTTGCATAATGTGCGTGCGCTGAAAGACTTATCCTTTTGAAATAGGTTTTTTCAACAAGTACATTCCAGTTGAGACTGGTTTTCTTTTTATTGTAATAAACTACTTCATCTTTTATTTCAATACTGTCAAAATCTTTTTCTTCTAATACCTCAAGAGCAGACTTCTTCAATCTTTCTATAATTAAATTACATGCTTTCAGAACTGCATTGCAGTTGAGATCAGCACCGGCACTAGCGGCTGTGGGTGAAGTATTTGCATTACGTGTAGTATTTGTCGGCTCGCATTTGATTCTGTTATGAGAAATTCCGAAAGCTCTTGATACAACTTCCCTGATTTTTGCGTTTACTCCCTGACCCATTTCGACTGCACCGGTACTGAATCCGACACTTCCATCATGATATATATTCACTAGAGCATTCGCCTGATTCATTCTTGTATTTGTAAATGAGATGCCAAAACATATCGGCATGAATGCAAAACCTTTTTTGAAATTTTTGTTTTCAATATTAAACTTCATAATACGCTCGCTTATTTTCTCCGGATGAAATTTTTCTTCGGCAAGATTCCATGTGTTGTGCGTGTGTACATTAACAGCCTTTTGTCCGTAATGAAGCTCATCACCTTCACGTAATAAATTTTTCTTCTGAATTGCAGAAGCATCAACTCCGAGCTTTTCGGCTGCTTTATAAATTGCACATTCAATGACAAATTTTCCCTGCGGGCCGCCAAATCCCCGGAAAGCAGTATTCGGAGGTAAATTCGTTTTACAGCAGTAACCGGTAGCTTTTACATGAGGAATGTAGTAACTATTGGTACAATGAAAAAGAGTCCTGTCAAGTATAGCCGGTGATAAATCTGCTGACGCACCGGAGTTCTGAAAATAAGTTGCTTCGAACGCAATTATCTTTCCGTCTTTTGTAAGTCCTATCTTGAAGTCAGAAGAATAAGGATTTCTTTTTCCCGTCATTATCATATCTTCATGACGGGGCAGAATTAATTTAACAGGACGATTTAACTTTACAGTTGCAAGTGCTGCCATCGCCGCCCACGGAGATGCCTGATCTTCCTTTCCGCCGAAACCGCCGCCGAGACGGAGAACTTCGACTTCGATTTTATTCATCGGAATTCCTAAAACTTTAGCAGTAACTCTTTGAACAGCCGTTGGTCCCTGAGTAGAAGAAATAATTTTTACTGAGCCGCCTTCAAGCGGAAAAGCGAATGCTCCCTGAGTTTCAAGATAAAGATGTTCCTGCCCGCCGGTTTCACATTCCCCTTCTACTATCACATCACACTCTTTCCAGGCATTTTCAGTATCACCTCTGGAAAAAACTCTTGGAGGAATTATTAGACTTCCTTTTTTAAATGCTTCACGCGGATCTGTAACTACCGGAAGCGGATCAATTTCAATTTTAATATTTTTAGAAGCCTCTTTTGCAATGAACTTTGAATCGGCAACGACTATAGCAACAGGCATACCAATAAAATGAACTTCATTCTCCGCAAGTAAAGGTTCATCAGGAACTATCCCGCCGATTTGATTTTCACCCGGAATATCTTTGTAAGTAAAAATTCCTTTAACACCTTTCATCGACTTTGCATAACTAAAATCCAATACTTTAATCCTACCGTGGGCAACAGGAGAATAAAATACGGAAGCAAATAATGTTCCGTCGGGAACATTAATGTCGTCAATGAACTGAGATTCGCCTCTTACGTGATGTATGATATCGTAATCCTTCAAACAGTTTCTCCTACAATAATTAGTTCAGGGAATAAAGTTATAAAATGGGAAAAAATGAGTCTTGAAAGTAAAAGTCTTTTGTAATCAGCGCTTCCTCTTGCGTCGCTGATCGGGGAAATTTCAGTTTGAGAAATCGATACCGCATGTCTTATATTCTCAGCCGTCAAGTTTTTCCCTCTTAAAAAATCACAAGTCTTAAACAGATACAAAGGAATTTCCGCTACCCCTCCTGTAGAAATATTTACATCTTTAATAATTTCATTTTCAGCATTGATTAAAATTGCTGAATTAACACTTGCTATATCAAGATAGGTGCGTTTCGATACTTTTTCAAAATTAAAAAAATAATTTCCTTCAGGGATTTTGAAATTTATGCTTTCCATATACTCATCAGGTTTTCTTTCTGTTTTCTTATAACTTTTGTAAAACTTATTCAAAGGCATTTCCCTTTTTATATTGCCGTCTGAAAGAATAACATTTGAGTTTAATACCAGGAAAAATGCAGTCATGTCGCCTATGGGAGATGCATTGTTGAGGTTGCCTCCGACTGTAGCGGAATTTCTGATCGGAGTCGAACCGAATAATTCAGCAAAATTATTTAACTTTGGAAAAATTTTAATGAGATTATCTGATTCAATCAAATCAGTAACTGTTGAGCCGCAGCCTATGTGGCAATACCCGTCAGCTAATTTTATGCCTTTTAATCTTTTATCATTATCCAAAAATCTGACATCTGAAAAAAGCATTTCCTCAGGTCTTTGAACAAATAGGTCAGTCCCGCCACCGATGTAAAACTTTGGATTTTTTATTATACTTCCGGAATCAGAATTCTCGCCTGAAATATCCTTAAGTCTGTCCTTAACTGTTAAGAAATATTCGGGAATGATTCCGGAGTCAGCCAAAAATTTATGGCCGGTCCCGTTTGAATGAATAAGATCATTCTGAAATTTATTACTGATTTTTTCAGCTGCTCTAATGATGGAATTATGTCCGGTACATCGGCAGATATTACCGTCGAGAGAATCAATGACATTGTTATACTTTAATCTTCCTTCATTTAAAAAATATCCGGTAAGAGAGACAATAAATCCCGGAGTGCAGAATCCGCATTGAGAAGCACCTTCATCAGCAAATGCCTGCTGTACCGGATTTAGATTTTTATCTGACAGGTTCAGACCTTCGATTGTGACGATATGCTTTCCGTGAATATTCTGGACAGGTATAAGGCAGGAATTAACAGACTTGTAAATCACATTTCCTTCCGATAATTCACCTTCTAAGACAGTGCAGGCACCACAGTCTCCCTCCTTGCATCCTTCCTTAGTTCCATTTAATTTTAAGCTCCGAATGAAATCAAGAAGTATGGTCGCCGGGTTAATGTCAGTCATGACCAATTCGTTGTTCAGTATGAATTTAATTTCTGCCGGCATTTTAAAATTGTAAAGTGTTTAAATAAATTAAAAATATTAACATGAATTTACAACGGATTTAAGAAATAAAAAAAGGAAACCCGTGTGGCAGATTTCCTTTTATACTAAATAGTAGTTAATATCTATTTTTTTCCGGTAGTTTTAACTACACCGCTGTTTGCAAACTGTTCTACTACTGAACTTGCATATGATTTGGTAAAATCACTCAAAGATTGAGGATCAAATGTGTTTGACTGAGCAGACCATAATAACTGCTCTGTGTCAAGACTATAAAAATTACTGCTTAAGAAATAATTTGTATTCTGAACATAATAGCCTGGTGAGCTGACCATATTGTATGCTCCATAATAACCGCCGTAAAATCCTCCGTAAAAACCGGCATAAGGCGCGTAATATGTTGATCCGGGAACATACTGCTCAGATTTCTTTACATCCTGTAAACTAATAACGAAGACACCATCAACCCCCTCTGCTTTTAGTTTTGAAACCAAGGCTGCTTTATTATCGGAATCAACTTTGTTATCATTATCCGAATCAATAAAATTGTCCGGCAGAATATTAACTCCTGCAACTGCATTTATTCCATACATTGACATTTGTGTAACAACTGCCTTTTCAACCATAGATCTTTTTACAATGTCTTTAGCTGCGCCTAATACGCAAATTTTATTATATCTTGTAGCTACGGTTGCAGGCTTTTTCCATGTTCCCGTAACTTCAGTTACAGATGAACATGAATAAAAATATGAAAAAAGAACAATGGACAAAGAAAGAAAAATAATTTTTTTCATGGTTTATATTTTAATTGATTAATTATCTTAAAATTAGATTTAAACTAAAAATATTCGAAATTTAAAACAAGGCAATGAAATTACTTGGATGCTTATCGATGTTTATAGATGTTTACAATGATATTTTGTATAAATTTATTGTCTGTGATGATGGTATTTTTATTAATCCATTTTAAGTACGGATTAAGGAACTGAATAGTTTAAAAAAGTTCCCAATAAATAATAATAGCTTTTTAAGAAAGATTATATTAAATTAAATCACAATTAAATTACTATTTAGCTGTACACGAGTTATTACAACAATGCTTAACTCTGTGCAAAATTTTTTTTATATTTTTAAATTAACCCAATTTATAAATCAAATCAAAAAACTAAAATGAAGAAACTGCTTTCCATTTTACTTGTTGCTATGCTTTGCTTAACAATGAGTAATTATTCGTTTTCACAAAATGTAAATGTAACTCCAAGTCCTCCGGGAACTCCATATGCTACATTGACAGACGCTTTTACTGCTGTGCAATTGGGTACTCATGGTACAACACCAACTATTACATTTGTTGCTGACTACATAGACGCAACCGGTGCTACTTTAGGGATCGGAGCATATACGTCAGTTACAATTACTGCTTCAGGAACAAGAAATATTACATGTTCCGCCGCCGCACCGCTTATTACATTTAATAATGTTGACAACTCCCTGATTGACGGAAATTTAGGAGGTGGAAGTTTAACTTTCACCCTTACAAATTTAGCCAGCACATTAATCGGAGGCGTAAATTTATCCAATGGATCTTCCGGTAACACAATAAGGGATATGGCGGTAACAACAGCATCACTTAACGGCAGACTGATTAACATTGCACAATCAACAGTCAATGGTGCTGGAAACAACAACAACCGTGTTGAGAACTGTGACCTTAATGGCGGAACAAGAAGCCTGCAGGTTTTCGGAACAGCATTGGCAGCCGGTGTAGGCTCAAGAAATCTTAACACAGAATTCATAAATAACAGATGTTTAAATGCTGCAACACTGGCAATATTTTTAGGCTCGGAATCTGAAAATGTTGTTTGTGATGATAATACAGTAGATTATACCGGTCCTATTGGACATGCAGCGTTAGTTAACTGGAGAGGTATAAATTGTCAGAGCTTAGGCACAATACAAATCAGAAGAAATATAATAAAGAATTTCAAGAGTGCATTTGCAACCAGCACAGCAATAGGAATAATTTCTATTCCACAAATTACCACAAATCCTGAACCTACCGGACCGGTTATCACAACTATTAATTTTATTAACAATTGCGTTACATTAACCGATATAAATATTACAGGTGCTACATTTGTATATGGTATTGCTCCGTTAAGCAATCCAACAACAGTTGCTTATACATCTAATGTATTTAACAACACATGCAGAATCGGGGGAACAAGCGCAGGAGTAGCAGCATATACAGTTGCTTTGGCAATTGATGCGGAAGTTGCCGGATCGGTAATTAATTCGAGCAATAACATCTGCTCAAATACAAGAACCGGAGGTATTACAGGTACATTTCATGTAGGATATGATTTGACTGCATACCCGTTTGCGGGAGTTGTATTAAATTCTGATTACAACCTAGGAAATGCTAGTGATGCAACATTCGGATGGGATGCAGGATATGATGGATTTGTTTATAAAGGAGGATTCCTCTCTACATATAAAGATTCAACATGTGGTGCAAATATAGAACAGCATACTTCAAATGATCCTGTCTCATTTACGGATATTAATTCATGTGTTTTCACGGCCGGTTCAGTAGGTGGCAATATGAACGGTCAGCCAAAAGCAGCCGTAGTTGCCGATATATTCGGTACCCCAAGAAATGCAACATACCCGTATAAAGGTGCTTATGAAGGAGCTGCCTTAAAGGTATTAACATTAAACGGATGTCTTGAAGGTAAAATTAGCACAAGTGAAATTCAGATTTTCCTTTCTACAGGTGCAGGGTGTGTGCTCGAAGCACAGAGCTTTGCTGATCTTGATAACAACACTAATACAGCGACCCTTTGTTATGGTGATGCAATTGATAACGGAACTGCATACAGGCTCGATGTAAGATCAATAAATCATATTGCTACATACAGTTTAGCTACAGTAACATTTGCAGCCGGAACAGCCTCATACAATTTCCCTGTATCAGGAGCATTTGGCGGAAATCTTAATGGGTCTGGCTGCTTCTATGCAGGTGATAGAAATCAGGATAGTCTGGTTGATCTGACTGATATCATTGATGTTTACACAGATGCACAGGCATTCCTGGTAGGCTGCAGATTAGCATCGGATATGAACGGTGACGGGTCAGCTACTTTAACAGATCTTCTTCTTACCTATACCAGTGCAATTTCTTTCGTAGAAGTTGAATCACCGTGTCCGCCTGAACCAAATTCAATAAACGGTTCTAATAATGAATACTTAAGAAGAAATGAATCACGTATATCTAAAGTTGATTCAAAAGCAAATGTCCCAATTAATTATTGATAATTAAATAATTAAGTTAATAGATTAAACTAAACCCTGTCAGAAAATTCTGACAGGGTTTTTTTCTCAAGTTTATTTTTTTATGTTAAAATATCTTGTCTTTGAAAACTCTCTTCATTTTTAACACGCCTGTTCCTTTTTTCTCATGTACTTTACAGAGATTGTAGATTTTCACACAGTAGTAGATTTTTAAAAATAAATATATTAATTTCTTCTACATTCTTACAACTCTTAATACACATAAGTAAACACTCTGTACTTATTTCTACCGGTCTTTCAATTTTAATTACTTTGAATTTTAAATTATAATAATTCTTTTTAATTAACAGATATTCTTTAACCAAACAAAAAGAAAATGAAAGAACTAATTTCCGTTTTAGCAGTTGTATTGCTTTTTTCAGGGGTAGATAATAAAATTTTCGGACAAAAGAATTTGCAGGTTTCCCCGGGTAATATTCCGAGTATAAGCGACCCCAAATATGACAGCTGGCAGGCAGCATTTGATGATGTTTATGACGGCGGCGCAAGCGGGTCTACTCCCTACATTACTGTCATAGGAGACATGACTGAGGGCAGTTTGAGTATTCCGCTTCCACCGGGCGGAGCAGTCCTTGATAAATCTGGAAGCAGTTTTACAAGCGTAACTATTCAGACCGCAGGTGTCTTTACTGTTAAAAGTCCGGCAAGTGTGATTGGTCCGATAATGACATTCAAAGGAATAACTTTTTCTACCATTAACGGATTTAATGCAGCCGGTCCGGACGGCATCGGGCTAACTTTAGAATATTTAGATCTCAGTATTACAAGAGTACCCGGATGCATCCAGCTTTTAGACGGTTCTTCAGATAATACGTTTAGCTATCTCGGGTGTAAAACAGCGTCACTTAACGGAAGATTATTCTGGATCAATTCTTCAATCCTTCCCGGAATTGGAAATGACAGAAATGTTATTCATCATTGTCTTTTTGACGGAGGGTTAAGAGGCTATCAGGTTTTCGGGACTAATATTGGAGCAGGTGCATTTAATAAAGATAATGTCATCAGAAATAGTATTATTAAAAACGCATCTACCATTGCTGTTTTCCTTGGAACTGCTACGATGGGGAATGTTTGTGATGAAAATGTAATCTATATGGATCGTGTATTGGATTTAGGTGTGGCTATTGATTACAGAGGAATAAACATTCAGGCAGTCGGTAATAATTACATAAGAAAGAACAAGATCCATGACTTAACATTTTCGCCGTCAGTTTTACCATACTCATTTTACGGGATTGTTTCACTTCCTGTGATCCCGGCTATTGCCGGAGGTCCGTATCCGGCTCATGTTGATATTATAAATAATTGCGTTACATTGATGGATAATAATTCTTACGCACCGTTTATCTATGGCATAGCTCCGGCTACTGCCATACCTCCTGATGATAACCCTTATTCTGTAAATGTTTACAATAATACTTCAAGAGTTGGCGGATTATCAAATGGATTTACAACCTGTAAATCCTATGCAATGTTAATTAAGCTTGAAACCCCCGGCTCTTCTGCCAAATCTTACAACAACATTTGTTCGAATGAAAGAACCGGAGGTGCATCAGGTTCATCACACATCGGATATGATATTTCCGCATTTCCATTAGCGGGAGTTACTTTAAATTCTGATTATAATTTAGGTACTTCTGATGACGCTGTATTCGGATCTGATGCAGGATATGACGGAACATTGTATAAAGGAGGTTACCTTTCCGCTTATAAAGATGCAACGTGCGGTGTTGGGATCGAACAGCATACTTCTAATGATGATGTAACTTTTACAGATCCGAATTCATGTATTTTTGCCGCTGGTTCAATTGGCGGTAATATGTGCGGTAAAACTCCGCTGGTCCCCCCAGTTCTTGATGATATAACCAATTCACCGAGGCATTCAACCTATCCGTATAAAGGGTGCTTTGAAGGTGCACCTTTAAAAGTATTAACACTTAAAGCATGTCTCGACTTTAAGGTAGACAATGGGGAAATTCAGGTGTTTCTTGAAACAGCAGGTTGTTCTCCGATAGCACAATGTTTTGGTGATTTGGATATTAATACAAATACTACAAAACTTTGCTATGGTGATGCAGTCAGCAACTCCACTCCTTATCAGCTTGATGTAAAATCTATAAACCATATACAGACTTTCAGTCTTACCACCACCACTTTTATTTCAGGTACAGCTTCATATGATTTCCTAACACAAGGTGCATTCGGAGGAAATTTATCAAACAGCGGATGCTTCTTTGGCGGTGACAGGGATCAGAATAGTTTTGTTGATTTAAATGATCTCCTTGATGTACACAATTCTAATACTATTTTAACCTTTACAGCGGGTTGCAGATTAATAGATGATATGGACAGTGACGGGTTTATTACTTTAACTGACGTTCTCATTACTTCAAATGCTTCAATTGCTTTTGTAGGAGTTGAAACTCCATGTCCGGAGCCAAATTCCAGTACTGTTTCAAATAATGTATCATTAAAAAGTAAAAAATTGCATCTTGCAAAAATTAATTCGGAAGCAAATATCCCGGTTAATTTTTAGGATAAATAATAAGTTTTATAATTACCCTGTCAGTTAATACTGACAGGGTTTTTATTTTAAATTATTATCTTGATTTTTTTAATAGATATATAAACGTTTGAAGAAATACAAATACATATGAAAATGAATTTAATTGTAAAACTAATTATAATATCCTTTTGCATTTATTCTTTTAATTTCTTTCCGGGTGATGATAAAGATGGTATAGAGAAAGTCCGGAATAATGCTATCACTAAAGATGAAATTTATCAGCACATAAAATATCTTTCATCAGATGATCTGGAAGGAAGATTTCCCGGGACAAAAGGCGATTCACTGACTGACAGTTACATTGCCAATGAGTTCGTAAAATACAATTTAAAGGCTGCAGGGGAAAGCGGTTACCTTCAGCCGTTTGAAGTTTACACTCATGTGGAATTAGCTGGGGTTAATGAATTTCAAACAATGGCGGAACAAAATCAAAATACATATAAAGTTGAAGAAGACTTTATTCCGCTAGGATTTTCCGGAAAAGGAAAAGTGGAAGGGCAACTGGTTTTTTTAGGTTACGGCATTTCAGCCCCGGAACAAAATTACGATGATTACAAGGATAAAAATGGAAATGACATAGATATAAGTGGTAAAATATTGATAATGATGAAATATTCTCCTGGCGGAAGCGGTCCTCATGATAATCCTTTTGAAAAATATGAACCTACAAGATTTAAAACATTAAATGCAAAGGACGGGAATGCTGCGGGTATAATAGTGATCAACGGTCCGAATGCCGGAGATGACAAGCTGATGAGAATGACTTACGATAACGTACTTCAGGATGCCGGATTGCCTGTTATTAACTGCAAGAGGGAAATCATTGAAAACATTTTCAGAGCAAACGGTTTGGATTTGCTTCAGATTCAAAATGAAATTGATTCCACCAAGACTCCGAATTCATTTGCTTTGAAAAATGCCAGTGCTCTGATTGAAACTAATGTTCAGCCCGTCAAAGCAACAACTTATAATGTAATAGGTTTTATAGAAGGAAATGATCCGGTTTTAAAGAATGAAGTAATAGTAATCGGCGCTCATAAAGATCATCTTGGATACGGGTTATACAGTTCACTATACAGCGGTTCTGACAGGCAAATTCATAACGGAGCCGATGACAATGCTTCAGGAACAGCAGGACTTCTTGAGATTGCTCAAAAAATTTCTTCAGTTGACAGAGAAAACATAAAACGTAGTATTTTATTTATAGCTTTTGGTGCGGAGGAAACAGGACTGCTAGGCTCTGCTTATTTTACCAAATCAAAATTATTTGAAGAGATGAATGTTGTTGCGATGCTCAACATGGATATGATTGGACGGCTTTCGGATGAAAAGCTGGTAATTTACGGAACGGGAACTTCACCAGTATGGGACGGAATAATTGACTCTTTGAACAATTCATATAATTTCAAAATTACTAAAACGCCTGACGGTTTCGGACCTTCGGATCATTCGAGCTTTTATGCTAAGAATGTTCCTGTGCTTCATTTCTTTTCAGGAACCCATAAAGATTATCATTCACCTTCGGATGATGTTGATAAAATAAATGCAGAAGGTGAAGTTAAGATTGCCGGCATGGTTTATGACGTTGCTATGGCATTGAATGAAATGGATAGCAAACCGGATTTTGTGAAAGTAGCAAGCAGCACTGATGAGAAAAGATCAATGGGAAATATAAAGGTATATGTCGGGACAATACCTGATTACTCATCGACGGAAGAGGGTATGAAGTTAGCAGGAGTAAAGGAAGGAAGTCCGGCTGAGCAAGGCGGACTTAAAGCAGAGGACATTATAATAAAATTCGGGACTAAGGATGTAAAAAATATTTATGATTATATGTATGCTATGGGTGAATTCAAACCGGGAGAAGAGGCAGAAGTTACTGTTCGCAGAAATAATGAAATTGTAACTTTGAAAATTAAATTGGGTTCAAGATAAAATTGCAATAAATGAATACATATCAATGATGTTTTTTTACAAATTTAAGAAGCAATAATTATGAAAAGAAGAAATCTTTTAAAAGGTTTAGGAATCCTCGGGCTTGGTTCCGTCATCCCTTTACAAAATACTGTAAAGGCAATTAATAAAGCATCCAGGTCTGTCAGAAACGAAGAACTTGAAGATGCTGCAAGTTGCTGGCTGACACCGGCATTGACTGAAGGTCCTTATTACTTTAATTCCAATCTGGTCAGACAGGATATCACGGAAGGAAGACCGGGTATGGCTTTCCATATGAGTATCACCGTTATAGATTTTGACTGCAATCCGATCCCGAATGTTTTGGTTGATGTATGGCATTGTGACAAGGATGGTAATTATTCCGGATATGGTCCTTTTGTCGGACAGACTTTTATGAGAGGAATTCAACCTACTAACAATAATGGTATTGCTGTTTTTGATACAGTATATCCGGGCTGGTATCCGGGCAGAGCAACTCACATTCATTTTAAGGTCAGGCTGAATTCATTTACTTATGTAACTTCTCAGTATTGTTTTTTGGACAGTGTGAACAATGCAGTTTATGCCACTCCACATTACATTAACAGAGGTCCTAATCCTACTACAAATGCAATGGATGGAATTTTTCATAACTCTAACCCTCAGTTTTTAGTAATGTCTGCGGCTCCAAACGCAACCGGTGGTTATGACGGGACTTATACAATTGGTATTAATGTTCCTACCGGAATCAACGAACCCGTTGAAGAAGCAAACGGATTTTCTCTGCTCCAAAATTATCCAAATCCATTTAATCCTTTTACAAATATAAGTTACACTATTCCTGTTAATACTCATGTTAAATTAAATGTCTATGACGGATTCGGACGTGAAGTAACTGTGATAGTGGATAAGAAACAAAATGCCGGTACTTATGAAGTTAAATTCAACGGTGAAAATCTCAGCAGTGGATTTTATTTTTATAAGCTGGAAGCGGGGGAGTTTGTTCAGACGAGGGAGATGCTGCTGCTGAAATAGTGTATGGAGTGTATGGAGTGTATGGAGTGTGTTGAGTGTATGGAGTGTGTTGAGTGTGTTGAGTGTGTTGAGGTGTGTTGAGGTGTGTTGAGTGTGTTGAGTGTGTTGAGTGTGTTGAGTGTGTTGAGTGTGTTGAGTGTGTAGGGTACACTCCATTCACTCTACACACTTTATACACCAAAACTATACCCAGCTTGTCCTGTCAAGACTCCTGTACTGTATAGCTTCACTAATATGTGAAGTAAGAATATTCTCATCACCCGAAAGATCCGCAATTGTCCTGCTCACTTTAAGAATCCTGTCATAAGCTCTAGCTGAAAGTCCGAGTTTTGTAATTGCCATTTTCATTAAGTTCTCACAATCAGAATCAATCCTGCAAAATTCCTTTATCTCTTTGGTTGTCATGTTCGAGTTTGAGTAAATCCCTTTCCTTTCCCTGAATCTGCTCAGCTGTATTTCTCTGGCAGCTATCACTCTTTCTCTTACTTTTTCGGATTTTTCATTCTCGGCTTTGCTTGAAAGTTCCTGATACTTTACCGGATTGACGTGAATGTGAATGTCAATTCTATCAAGAATTGGTCCGGATATTTTTGCTAAAAATTTTTGCACATCAAAATCAGAATACATGGAAGCTTCTTTCTGAGATCCTGCAGGAGTCGGGTTCATCGCAGCTACCAGCATAAAATTGCAGGGATACTGAACTGTAATTTTAGAGCGCGAAATAGTTACTATCCTGTCTTCAAGCGGTTGTCTCATTACTTCGAGTACATTTTTTTTGAATTCGGTAAGTTCATCGAGAAACAGAACTCCGTTGTGTGAAAAAGAAATTTCACCGGGTTTGGCATTAGGTCCGCCTCCGACAAGAGAAACATCACTCGCAGTATGATGCGGGGAGCGAAAAGGTCTGGTTGAAATTATAGCTGTATTGTTTTGCAGTATACCGGCAATGGAATGTATCTTGGTAGTTTCCAAAGCTTCTTCCAGTGTCAAAGGCGGAAGGATAGTAGGCAGCCGCTTTGCGAGCATCGTCTTACCCGAACCGGGAAGACCGATCATGATTATATTATGCGACCCTGCGGCAGCTACTTCCATAGCCCTTTTAACTTCAGCCTGTCCTTTTACATCAGCAAAATCTACAAGATAATTTTTATCCTGCTCGAACAATTGTTTCACATTGATCTTAAAAGGCTGCGGGCAAATTTCATCATTAAGAAAATCTATAACTTCAGTAAGAGTTTCAAAGGGGAGTACATCTATATCCTCTACAATCGCCGCTTCCTTAGCATTTTCTGCCGGCAGAATTATCCCTTTGAATTTATTCTTCTTTGTTTCAAGAGCAATGGGTAAAATTCCTGAAACAGGTCTGAGCTTTCCATCTAATGAAAGTTCACCTACAAAAACATAATCCTTAACTTTTACCGGAGATGCCTGTGATGTCTCACAAAGAATACCGATTGCTATGGGCAGGTCAAATCCTGATCCTTCCTTTTTTACATCAGCAGGAGCAAGGTTAACTGTGTATCTTCTTATGGGGAAATGAAACATGGAATTTTTTATTGCAGCAGCGACTCTTTCCTTGGATTCTTTGACTGCATTATCCGGTAGACCGACAATGGCAAAAGCGAAGAGAGTTTTATCAATGTGAGTCTCGTCTCTTATTATGTAAGCATCGACTCCGTAAGTTGAGGCAGTGAAAACTTCTGTAATCATAATTTTAAATTTAATTTAGTTTATCTCAAGCGCTGCCCGGCACAAAAGGATAACTATTTTAAATTTAAGAGTTCTTCTTCCTTAAACTAATTTGCTTTTTGAATGAAATTGAATTTCAGTTCTTTTTCTTAAATACCAGCTCGATCGGTACACCTTTATAAGGAAACCGTTCACGTATTTTTTTTTCAAGGAAACGCTTATAATTATCTTCAATACCTTCCGGGTCATTTGTAAAAAAAGCAAATACAGGAGGTGATGATCTGATCTGTGTTACATAATTTATTTTTATTTCCTTGCCTCTTAGTGACTGAGGAGGTTTGAGACGGATCTCGTTTATTAGAAAGTCATTCAGCTCGCTTGTTTTAATTTTACTCGCTCTTTCATCGTAGATATTCTTGGCTTCCTCTATGACTTTATGTATCCTTTGCTTTGTAAGTGCAGATACGAAAATAAATTTAAGATATGTGTAGCTCTTCAGATGCTCCTTGATTTTCCTTTCAACTATCTTAGCTGTATTGGAATCCTTTTCAACCAGATCCCATTTATTGACAACGATCAGAAGTCCTTTCCTCAGCTTTATCACATCGTCAATAATCTTGATATCCTGCTTATCCAGCCTGAACGCGGCAAGATTTATATCAGACGATTTATTCAGCTCTGTGAGTAAATCCGATGCGTCAATCACAAGTATTGCCACATTACATCTCTCAATGGCTTTATATGTTCTGATAGTTGAATAAAACTCAACGGATTCATTTACTTTCGTTTTCTTCCTCAGACCGGCTGTATCAATTAATACAATTTCATCTCCGTAATATTTTAATGTAGAATCTATAGTATCACGAGTCGTTCCTGGAATTTCGGTTACAATATTTCTTTCTTCATTCAGAATTGCATTGGCAATAGAAGACTTGCCTGCATTGGGTTTGCCGATAATTGCAAATTTAATCTTGCTGTCGTCAGTACCCGGACTGCTTGTATCAAAATCTTTTGTTATCTTATCAAGAAGGTCACCGGAATTATATCCGTTAATTGCTGAGAGAGGAAACGGTTCCCCAAGACCAAGAGAATAGAATTCCAAAATATTCGGCTCCTTATCAACAATGTCAACTTTATTTGCTACAAGAATTATTTTCTTTTCCTTTGAATACTTTCTCAGCATATCGGCTATTTCTTCGTCCACCGGATGAATACCGCTTTTGGTATCAACAACAAACAGAATTACATCTGCTTCTTCTATGGCAAGCTTTACCTGAGCTCGTATTGCTTTTTCAAATCTCTCATCTGAATCCGGCACGAAGCCACCCGTATCAATCAGAAAAAACTTTTTATCAGTCCATTCGACTTCATCGTAATTCCTGTCTCGCGTCACACCGCTTGTATTGTGAACTATTGCCACCTGTCCGCCTACAAGCCTGTTAAATAATGTTGATTTACCTACATTAGGTCTTCCTACTATTGCAACTATGTTTTCCAAATTAAATTAACTATGATTATATAATAGAATGAATGCTTTGATCTCTGAAATTCCCGTATTGACAATTTCTTAGATGTACTAAGATAATTTATTAAAATTAAAAATCATAGAAATCAATAAATCATTACTGTCTTTTCAGACCTGATTAACTTATATAAATTTGTTCAATTTTCCTAATTGCAATTTTTTTGATTTGTGAAAAGGCATTAAATTAAATCTCAAATTATATAAAAGAAAACAGTAAATTGCTTTAAATTCAAGTTTGGATCAACTTTTAACTTTCAACTTTCAACTTTTAACTTTTAACTTTCAACTTTTAACTTTTGGTAGACACATTCAGAAAGACCGATCTTGCATTAAAACTTTATGAAAGCACGCAGAATCTGATCAGATTTGCCGATACAAAAATCAATATTCTTTCTTTCATTAACGGTATTGCCACTTCATTTGTGATTACAAATTTTCAGCAATTATACACAATAAGTATTTTTTCAAAACTAACATTAATACTCTTTTTTATAGTTTTCATAATATTTGTTTATTTTCTGCTCAATACTATTTTACCAAGAGGAGTAAAGAACCTTGGAAAAGCGGGATCTCAGGTAATTTTCTTCGGTCATATTGCCGGAAGGAAAAGTCCGGAAGAATTTATTAAAGACTTTAACAACACGGATTCGGATCAGTTTCTGGATGACCTGCTGCAGCAAATTTATGAAAGCTCGAAAATAGCAACCACAAAATTCGGAAATTATAAAAAAAGCCTTATAACACTTCAGGTACAGATATTTTTATTCTTCATACTTCTTGGATTAAAATCATTTAATTGACACTCAACTACTCAACCACTCAACTACTAAACTACTAAACTAAGAATTGAATTACGTATCAAATAATAATATATTATGCGGTAAAAATTCACGAATATGCAAAAAATTATTCCATCGGAAAAAGAAATTTTTGAAGAGATTGAAACCGGTTCGGCAAAAATAAATCCGAACAAGCTTGAAAACATTGTTTTGGAAGAGAAAAGAATTTTTAATAAATCATCCTCACTGGATAAAAACAGGTTTGGAAGGTTTATCAATCAGATGAAGCTTACTATAAGTCTGATAAAGGATTTCAAAAATAAGAGTTACACAGATATTCCATGGAGGTCAATAGCAATGATAGCTGCTGCTGTTCTTTATTTCATGAATCCATTTGACATAATGCCGGATATGCTGCCGCTTTTCGGAATAGCCGATGATGCAATGCTGTTTGCCGCTCTTTTCAAATCCATCCGGTCCGATCTGGAAAAATACGGAAACTGGAAAGGTATAAATACAAAAGAATATTTTTAAATTAATATAATTAGAAAGAAGTAATAAATATTTGACGGAAAAAATAAAAGTACTGTTCATCGGAGACATAATTGGTGAGCCAGGATTTAATCTGACGAAAACACTTCTCCCCACTTACATTTCAAAGTATAAAATCGATTTCGTCATTGCAAATGGTGAAAACATTACAGAGGGGAAAGGGATTGTTGAAAAAGACGGTAAGAGACTGCTTGAGCTTGATATCAATGTTCTGACCGGAGGAAATCATACAATGGATAAGATTCAGTCGCATAAATACCTGAATGAAACTAAAAATGTTTTGCGGCCTCAGAATTATCCCCGCGGAGCTTACGGTCACGGTTTCGGGGTTTTTGAAATTCCAAATACGGATCTTAAAATAGGAATAATTAATTTGCAGGGTCGTGTGTTCATGAAAAGCATTGATTGTCCGTTCAGGGCTTTTGACTGGGTTTATGAAAAAATTAAATACGATACCAGTATAGTATTCGTGGATTTTCACGCGGAGGCTACTGCTGAAAAAATCGCATTCGGATGGTATGTAAACGGAAGAGCTTCAGTTGTCGTCGGAACTCATACGCACGTACCGACTGCCGATCAAAGAATACTTAGCGGAGGAACTGCTTACATTACTGATGTCGGAATGACAGGTCCGTATGATTCAGTAATCGGAATGAAGAAGGAAGGTTCGATTAAAAGATTCATCTACTCAACTCCTCAGAAGTATGAAGTAGCGGATGAGGATTTAAGATTTTCAGCAGTTTTATGTGAGATAGATTCTCAAACCGGTAAAGCAACTTCCATAAAGAAAGTGTTTTATCCGGAATTTTGAAATCTGATTATCCTGCATAAAATCTGATTAATAACTTAAGTTGACCGCTTAATTCTTTAAAGACCTTTTTCGCCACGAATTAACGCAAATTTTCACAAATTAAACTAAAATTAATTTTAGTAAATTTGTACTAATTCGTGAAAATTAGTGGCTAAAATGACATTTCAAATTACAAAACGGTCAACTTAAGTTAAAAATTAATTTTTCAAAAAACATAAACTGAATATTAAAATGAGTTACCCAGGAATGAAATCTGTACAGCTGAATGAACTTGTTTATAATTACATAGCGGAAAGGTATTCACCTTCTGAAAAGCTCTTTGATGATCTGCTTAAAGAGACGGAAACTCTGGAAATTCCGATGATTCAGATATCGCTTGATCAGGGAAAGTTTTTATACATGATCTGCAAAATGATCAAGGCAATGAATGCTCTTGAAATCGGAACTCTGACAGGATTCAGCGGGATACATATTGCAAGAGGGCTGAGTGAAGGCGGAAAGCTTACTACGATTGAACTTGAAAAAAAGCACGGCGATATAGCAAAAAAATATTTTGAAAAAGCCGGACTAGCAGGGAAGACTGAAGTAATAATTTCTCCGGCGCTGGAAAAAATGAAAGAGTTTGTTAAAGGAAAAAGAAAGTATGATTTTATCTTTATTGATGCCAATAAGACAAATTATCCCGAATATTTTGAAGAAGCAATAAATCTCTCACACAGCGGAACGGTAATTATGCTTGATAATATGCTTAAAGGAGGCAGAGTCGTTGAGGATGCAGGAGATGATGAAGATTTGAGAGCCATTCAGCTGACTAATGATATCATTTCAAAAGACAAGCGCGTTGAGTCGTTGCTTGTTTCTATCGGCGATGGTCTTGGAATGGCAATCGTGAAATAAAAATTACGTGAAAGAATATTATTTTGCATCTGAACTTGGCATATCTTATGCAACTTCATTTAATACTATCACAATAAAATTCCATATTATATGAAAAAATCAGTTACCAATGTTTAACTTGAGATATTCCGTTTAATTTAAATCTTCGGCGGGCAGGCTTATTTTATTTGTCAAAAGAATAGATTAGTTTTATTATTATTTTATTTTTACTATCTTTGACAGCAGATTGAAAAGAAAGGAAGGTAATGATGAATAATTTAATGAAGATGTTCTCTTTTACGAAGAATGAGATTAAAATAATTTTATTTATCGTTTCGGTTTTAATAGCAGGATTTTCGATAAAGTATTACAGGCAAGTACTCAGCGGGAACTCTTCATTTCCTTATGATTACACAAAGTCCGATGAAGAGTTCAGGGACAAATCTCAAAAAGTTTACGGTAAATTAAAAGTAAACGAAATTGATTCAACCGGATCAGAAGAAGAGCAGCTAATTAATTTATTTAAATCATCTGATGATTCTTTACGGCAAAAAACAAATTCGCAAGGGAAGGTTGAATATTCAGGGGATGTCTTAAACATTAACACTGCAGGAAAGGAAGACTTAATTGATCTCCCCGGAATCGGAGAATCTACTGCGGATAAGATTATTCAGTACAGGGAAAGCAAAAAGGGTTTTAGAAATATTGAAGACCTGTTGAACGTTAAAGGAATTGGGAAAAAGAAATTTGAAAAATTGAGAAATTACATAAAAACAGAATAAAATTTTTTTGGTTAATTTAAATTTAGAATTTTCGGGAAATGTTTTAAGAATATTGCAATTAAATGAATCAAAGCAGATTATATCAAAAAATGAATTCAATTTAAGTTTCAATATTAATGATGATTCCAATTTAAAAAAAAATAAGAATGACTTTGCCGAAGAGTTTGAAGAATGTATAAATAAAATTACCAAAGACAGCGGTCATGAATTTCTGAAGGCAGGGATTTTGATAGGCACCGAACAAACTTTCCTCAATGTAACTCCGATAGATTTTACCGAAGATGCCGGTTCGATAACATCTCACATTTTGTGGGAGCTTTCAAATTACTTTCCTGAAACATACAAAGATTTTAACATTCAATATTACCGTCTTAATAACAAATACCATAACGAAAATACAGATGATATTCTTATCATTGCAGTAAATAAAAATAAACTTGAGTTTATTAAGCATCTTTGCAATGCAGGCGGATTAAAAATCGGAAAAGTGGAAATCGATCATTTTGCATTGGAAAAAAACCTGAAAGAAATTTATCCCGATGAAAATAAAAATAAAACCATACTTGTGATAGGATGCAAGGATGGCCGGTTTGATTATAGTTTGATTGTAAATGAACTGCTTAAGTACTACAGCTATGAAACATATGAAAGGTCTGAATTCAAAAATCTTCTTATAAGCCAGATAAATTCGTTTAATGCATCACTGTTTAATATTGAAAAGATTTTTCTTTACGGGAATGAAAGCACAGCCATTATAAAATTATTTCTTGAACAGCAATTCCTGAATATTCCTGTGAGTGTTATAACTATCCCGGGAAATTCAGATGACACGAAGTTTGCTCCTCTGTACGGGCTGGCTTTAAAGAATCTTGGTACATGAGATGAGAATTATAACGGGAATTTACAAAGGAAGAGTTTTAAAATCCCCGGATTCGAATAAAATAAGACCCACATCTGACAGAGCTAAGGAATCTTTGTTCAATATATTGAGCAACAGAGTTGATTTTGAAGGGATGAAAGTTCTTGATCTGTTTTGCGGATCCGGCAGTCTTGGGCTGGAATGCATTTCAAGAGGAGCTGCTATGTGTTATTTTGTTGATAAGGATGTTGAATTAGTTAAGAAGAATGTTGCGTTGCTGAAATTATCAGGGAACCATGAAATTATAAGATCTGAGGCTTTAAACTTTTTGAGTAACTTTCCCGATCGACCGATAGACATTGTGTTCGCTGATCCTCCGTATGATTATGAAAAGTACACTGAACTTATTGAGAAAATTTTTAAATTGAAAACCCTGCTCATGTTAGAGCATAGCGGGAAATTTTTACCGGATGAAAAATTTAATGAGTATGTTTTTTTAAGAAAGAAAACCGGAACGGTAAATTTTACATTTTTTGATTTCACATAACTAAATTTTATGAAAAATATTATTGCCATATATCCCGGCACATTCGATCCCATCACTAACGGTCATCTGGACATTATAGAGAGAGCATGTGAATTGTTCGAAAAAGTAATAGTAACAATAGCGGTAAACACCGGTAAAGTCCCTTTGTTTACGGAAGAAGAAAGGAAAGACATGATTTTAAAAACAACAGGTCATCTCAAAAATGCGGAAGTGGATTCTTTTAAAGGATTACTGGTGAAGTATGCCGAGCTTAAGAATGCAGGTGTAATAATCAGAGGTTTGCGGGCAATCTCTGATTTTGAATATGAATTTCAAATAGCTCTTACAAATAAAAAACTCAGCCCGAAGATTAACACCGTTTTTATGATGCCTAACGAAAAATATTCTTATCTGAATTCTTCACTTGTGAGGGAACTTGCTTCGTTAGATGCCAGTGTGAAAGATTTTATTCCGGAGTATGTTTTGACCAAATTGAAAGATAAATTCCGGAAATAATACTAATCTAATTCTGAAAAACCGTCAGAATATCAGTATCTTTGTATTTATTTAACTTAAAAAAATTCAGCATCTCAATAAAATCCTCAGCTCCGATAAAACCGGAAAGATTTGTAGACTCATCCTTGTTATATTTAAAACTGATGACACTTCCGTCCGAATTCATTATTACATAAGTGGGATATCCGGTTCCTCCGAATTTTTTTGCAAGTTCCTCTGATGTAAAATCCTTTTCCTGATATTTATACTTATCAGGGCTGCTGGCATCTATTTTTATTAGTACAAAATCGGACAATGCATTTTTTACCGGATCCTGAGAAAAGACTTCCGAATTCATTTTTTGACTCCAGTTATCTGTAGCAGAATAAATATAAAGAAATATTTTTTTGCCTGATGACTTAGCCGCATTGAGTCCATCATTGAAACTGTACGACGACTGGCTGTATGATGCTGATACCGCCAGGAAAAATATTACAACAGCTGTCAGAAAATTCCGGGTTTTCATATTGGTGTTATTTATTATTAACTTAAGTTGACCGCTTATATAATTGAAATTTGTTTTTTGCCACAAATTCACACGAATGAACACGAAAATCATTTCTTTTAATTCGCGACAATTAGTGCAAATTCGTGGCGTATTCTAACTTTTTTAGAAAAACCGCTCAACTTGAGTTATTAATTTAGCTTATAAATGAACAATAAAAAATACAAAATAATTCTTAGCAGGAAAAGGGGAGTGATTTGAGGAAGAAATATTATTTTAAATTTTGAAGAATCCCCTGTGAAAGCAGAATTAAAATTAGTATTCCAAGTGCAATCCTGTAAATAATGAAAATTAAATTGCTTTTTGTTTTCAGATATGTAATGAGAAATGAAATTGAAAAGTATCCGACAATCCCAGATACAATTGTCGCAACCATTAAGCTTACAAAGTTTTCATTCAGCAGCACATTCCTTTCTTTATAAAGCTCATAAAAACCGCTCAACCCGATCGCAGGAATACTGAGCAAAAAAGAAAATCTTGCGGCAACATCTCTTTTCAACCCGCGGAATAGTCCGGCTGTAATAGTTACACCGCTTCTGGAACTGCCGGGAATTAATGCGAGCGCCTGCGCAAAGCCTATTATTATCCCGTCTTTAAATGTAATATCAAACAGCTTTTTATTCATCGGGCTTACTTTTTCTGCAATGAACAGAAAAATGGCTAAAATTATAAGTGCAGCACTGATTACATACAAACCCCTTGCCTCATTCTCAATGAATCTGCTGAACAGTAATCCGCATACGGAAATAGGAATTGTACCAATGATAATAAGTATGAAAATTCGGGAACTGCTGTCTGAAAGAAAATTTTTTTTTTTGAAAGCTCTTTTGAAACCATAAATGAGAAAGATTATGTCTCTGCGGAAATATATAAATGTAGCAGCAAGAGTTCCGATCTGCATAACCGCTGTATAAGCAGCTCCGATATCTTTCCATCCGAGTAATGCAGGAATGATCCTGAGATGCGCAGTGCTGCTGATTGGAATAAATTCGGTCGAACCCTGTATTATGCCAAGAATAATTGCTTTAAATATCTCTTCCAAAAAAATATTTGTGATCTAATATGAAATGTTAAAATTGTTATACATCAAGATTAGCATACTTTGCATTTTCTTCGATGAACTTTCTTCTTGGTTCTACTTCTTCACCCATCAATATTCTGAAAATTTTATCGGCTGCAATGGCATTCTCATTTGTTACAAGCGCTATGGTTCTGGTTTCAGGGTTCATGGTTGTGTTCCAAAGTTGTTCCGGATTCATTTCTCCAAGACCTTTGAAACGTGATATGTTGACCCCCTTTGAATTTACTGATTCGGGCTGTTCTCCATTTTCCGTAATTATTTCACTCTTATCAACTTTCATTGATTTCAGAATTTCATCCCGCTCTGCATCATTATAAGCATAAAATTCATTTTTCCCTTTCTTGATCTTGTACAGCGGCGGTTGGGCAATGTATAATCTTTCTGTTTCGACAATCTCTTTCATGTGCCGGTAGAAAAAAGTGAGCAGCAAAGTTCTGATATGTGAACCGTCGACATCGGCATCGCACATTAAAATTATTTTATCGTAACGTATTTTATTTTCATCGAATTCATCAGAGTTGCCGAGACCGGCTCCTATTGCCGTGACAATTGATCGAATCTCCTCGTTCTCAAGAATTCTGTTGATCCTGGCTTTTTCCACATTCAGAATCTTACCACGTAATGGAAGTATCGCCTGGAATCTCCTGTCACGTCCCTGCTTTGCCGAACCGCCTGCAGAGTCTCCCTCAACCAAATACAGTTCGCATTGTGATGGATCCTTAATCGAACAATCTGCAAGCTTTCCCGGAAGACCTCCGATATCCAATGCATTTTTTCTCCTTGTAAGATCTCTCGCCTGTCGTGCAGCTAATCTTGCCTCAGCAGCTATTACACATTTCTCAATTATTTTTTTTGCAATGGAAGGGGTTTCTTCAAGAAAATTTGTCAGAGTTTCGCCAACAATTGACTGTACAATGCCCTTCACTTCGCTGTTTCCGAGCTTGGTTTTTGTCTGACCTTCAAATTGAGGTTCCGGCACTTTGATACTAAGTACACATGTAAGACCTTCCCTGAAGTCATCTCCTGTCAGCGTAATTTTATCACTCTTGATAAGATTATTTTTTGTAGCATAATTATTTAAAGTTCTGGTCAGTGCTGCCTTGAATCCCTCGAGATGGGTTCCGCCCTCATGTGTGTTTATATTGTTTACAAAAGTATAAGTGTTGTCATTATATGATTCATTATACTGAAATGCCACCTCTACCTGCACATTTTCACGTTCCCCGCTGATAAATATCGGTTTTCCCATAATTGACTTCTCCGATTCGTCGAGATATTTCACAAAATCTATTATCCCGCCTTTGTAATGGAATTCTTCATCTTTGCTGGAGTCCCTTTCATCCTTGAGTATGATTGTAAGATCTTTATTCAAATATGCGAGCTCTCTTAATCTTTCCTCAAGGGTTTCAAATTTAAAAATTATGTTTTTAAATATCTGGCTGTCTGGATAAAACGTAACCTTAGTCCCTGTCTTCTTTGCGCTTCCAATTACTTTTACTTTTGCTTCGGGAACTCCTCTTTTGTATTTTTGATAATAAACTTTCCCGTCCCTTACAACTTCCGCTTCAAGATACTCACTCAATGCGTTTACAACAGAAACCCCGACTCCATGAAGACCTCCTGATACTTTATAACTGTCTCTGTTGAATTTACCCCCGGCGTTTAGCTGTGTCATTACAACTTCAAGTGCAGAAATTTTTTCCGTAGGATGGATTTCAGTTGGAATTCCCCGTCCGTTATCAGTTACGGTTACCGAGCCGTTCTTATTTATTGTCATTGTAATTTTATCCGCATATCCTGCCAGTGCCTCGTCTATTGCATTGTCAATGACTTCATACGCAAGGTGGTGAAGTCCTCTTGAGGAGACGTCGCCAATATACATAGCAGGTCTCTTACGAACGTGCTCAAGTCCTTTAAGAACCTGAATATCACCGGCTTCATAAGTTGGATCGCCCGTTCCGTTTTTACTTTTTGCCATATTGTTGTTGTAATTAAATTTAATTTAACTAAATAAATATAATGTCTTTTATTAACTTCTTTTTTAACTTGTCATTCAGTTTTTCTATGATCCCTGATTTGTTTAGCGAAAGCTCGTACCTCCAGGCAGCATTTTCAACCCTTACGAATAATTTGTTTTTTCTCAGTTCCTGCGGTGATGAAAATCTGGCAATTGCTTCACCGACACATTCACTCCATACATTAAGTATATGAAGTTCCTGCATCCGTGAATCCAGCCCGATATAATTCATAAAATTATCCATCTCGCTTTTTAAACAGACGGTTTTGTTAAACCTCGTCTTGGTCTCAATGCTTTTCAATTTATTAATTTTCCCTGTTCTATTTCAAAAATCGAAATTTGTTTTTGCGTATAAAACTCCCCAAGATTCTCACTGTATGTTTTATCGGTTGTTGTCAAAAATATCTGACCATAATCTTTTAAATGTGAAATTATTTTGGATACACGGCTTTCATCAAGTTCAGAAAGCACATCATCCAAAAGCAGAACCGGATTTGTTGATTTTTTATCTTTTAAATAATCATATTCCGATAATTTCAGAGCGACCAAAAATGTCTTGTGTTCTCCCTGCGACGCAAAATACTTTAGTTCAAAAGGCACATTACCTTCACTATCATTCTTCTTCAGTTTAAAAATATAATCATCTCTTTGGGGTCCTGCTAATGTAACAGCTCTCTTGATCTCTTCGGTTGTCTTGCCGTAAACATTCTCTTCAACTTTTCTTTTAATAAAATCCAATTCTAAATTTTTATCTTCAGATGTTACTTCTCCAAGCGCATCGGAATAATAACTTATAAATGCACTATGATCTGGAACTACAAGCATTGAAAAACTTCTCTCAAAAAAACTTTCATACTCTTTCAGAAAATTCAACCTTTTGAAGATAATGTGAGAAGCTATACCAATAAGCTTTTCATTATATGAATTCAAAAGATTTTTAAATTCATCATCGGAATATTTTCCGTAGAGCGAATAGTTTTTCAGCAGCGCATTTTTTTGTTTCAGAATTTTTGAGAGCTCTTTGAGATAATCAAGGTACAGACGGCTTGACTGTGAAATGAGTATATCAAAGAACTTTCTTCTTTCGGAAGGATTTCCGTAAGTTATGTTCAGGCTTTTTGGAGAAAGAAACACGATAGGAAACCTGCCGAATATTTCAGAAGAAAAAGCCGAAACTTTTTCTTTATTTTTATGAATGGATTTTGACTTCGTCGTCAGATTATAATTTATGACTACCTTGTCTTTATTCTCAAGATCATTCTCAAATTCAGATTCGATAAAAAACTCAAGCTCGCCAAACTTCACACAGTCTGATTCAGCTGAACCCAAAAAACTCTTTCCAAAGGTAGTATATGAAACTGCTTCCAGAATGTTTGTTTTCCCGTGCCCGTTATTTCCATATATAAAGTTGAACTTATCATTAAACATTATTTCCTGATCACTATAATTCCTGAAATTTTTTAATACTATCTTCTTTAAAATCATAAAAATTTACCAATACATTCATTTTAATGTGTGGTATGTTAAATGGAAGGTCGTGAATCGTTATTCGTTACTCGTTAATCGTTAATCGTAAATGGTGAATCGTCAATCGTCAATCGTCAATCGTGAATCGTCAATCGTGAATCGTCAATCGTGAATCGTCAATCGTCAATCGTGAATCGTCAATCGTGAATCGTGAATATATTTTGTATTTAGTAAATTAGTAATTAGTAATTACAGACTTCTGAAAAACCAACCAGCCATGTC
>CAYNTN010000037.1:18167-34308 GCA_964399995.1 uncultured Ignavibacteriaceae bacterium | reverse complement strand
CAACATACGGGTATGTTGATTAGTGTTGCATTTTAACACAGTACCTTTGTGGTAATAAACTTTCAACGTCCGACGTCTTGCGTCTGCCGTATGACATTTGACGTTTGACAATTGACGTTTGACGTTTGACGTTTGACGTTTGACGTCTGACGTTTCACCTCTCACGTCATTGATTGCCCGGAGAATACTTATCAGGCTGAGAATACTTTTCAACTTTATTATTCACCGGTTTTTGTGTCATCAAAAAATCATATATTGTTCCTAAATCTTCATCAGTCGCATCGGCATAAAAAGTCCACGGCATTACGGTATTAAATTCATTTTGATTTACGGTAATGTTGTATGTATCGGGGTTTTTAAAAGCCTTAAATCTCTGAATGAATTGTTCCTTCGTCCAGTTTCCAATTCCTGTTTCTTTATCAGGTGTAATGTTGGCTGATCTGACTATTCCTCCTTTTGGTGCGGGAAATTCCTCACCGCCTGCAAACATTTTGTCCTTTATAAATTCACCTTTTTCTGACGTACTATGACAAAACATGCAGCCTTTGGAATAATATTCACCTACTAACACTGAATTATTTTTGTCGGGGAATTTTTTGAAATCCGGTTCAGTCTGTATTGTTCTGAAAATAATATTCAACGGGAAATTAAACTTATGCGGTTTTACTTCATTCTTTATTGGAGGCAGAGTTCTTATATAGGCAATGATTGCTTTGATGTCATCTTCATCCATATTTCTGAAAAAAGTATAAGGCATCATAGGACCAAGAGGTTCACCATTTTTATCAACACCCATGGTTACTGCTCTGAATATTTCACCGTCTGTCCAGCTGCCGATACCTGTTTCTTTATCCGATGTAATATTTTTTGCAGGCACATACCCGGCAGTTAATCCGAAATCCTCACCTCCTTTACCCTCCGTACCCGGAACAAGCGGAGCACCGAATTTTCCGGGATCTCTTTGTGAATGACAATCCATACATGATGCAAAAGTGTTTGCAAGATACTTTCCTCTTTCAAGCATCTCGGGCGTTGCCGAAATCTTTATGTCAGGAGCATCAGGAACTTTCGGATATTCATTTATTACATAAAAATATCCTGCTGCTAAAAGCAGAATAATGACTGCAAAGATAATTCCGGTAACTTTAAAAAATTTTTTCATGAGAAATTATTTTTAAGTTTTATATATTGATCAGAGCTGAATTTTGAAATAGCTCAAAAATACCAAAAATACTTAGAACAATGAACTATATTCAATTTAATTGTTTAGTGTTATCTGCCGTTATCACTTAGCGCTCAAAGCGAATAAGAGTAAATTGAGTGGTAAGAAATGGATTCTGAACTTTGCGAAACCTTTGCTTACTTTGCGTTTAAAGAAGTTTAAGATTCTAATGAAAAATCCGGGTTAAAAAAGATTTCCGGATTTACGAAAAACTTAATAATAATTGTTTTAGTATTTAGTTATTTTGTCAGAAAAATTATATGAACAATTATAAAATACCATTACTAATCCTATTTATATTTGCTTTTGTGTTTGCTCAAAGCTCCCTTTCTTTCTCGCAAGGCTGCAGTGATGCAGGGTTTTGTACAGTGCATGGTCTTACACCGGATGAAGTAGACACCGTAAAATATCTTAACAATCAATTAAGTGCAGGTGTATCGTACGGATTAGGTGACTATGATATTTCTGTAACCACTTTTTATTTTTCTTATTACAGACAGTTTTCAAAGTATATTGGCCTTGATGTAAAATATACGGCAGTAATTCAGAATGGCAATGAAATCAACTCTTCCGGATTTTCCGATATATTCGTGACTGCTGATTACAGTTTAAATAAAAAAACAAATTTCATACTTGGCACAAAAATACCTTTAAGCAATTCCGACAAGATGCAAGACTCTCTCCCGCTTCCTATGAATTATCAAAACAGTCTTGGAACTTGGGACATAATAGCCGGAGTCAGCACTATTCTGGAAGGAATTGAGTTATCTGCAGCATTACAGCAGCCGCTTACTCAGAATGACAATCAGTTTTTCGCATATGAATATCCCTCATCATCGATTTTAAGTACATTTCAGTCTACTAATAAATTTGTAAGAAAAGGAGATATTCTGCTGAGAGCTTCTTTCCCATTCCCGGTTGGAAAGCAAATTACCGTCAACGCGGGGATATTGCCAATCTTTCATCTTGGCAATGACAAATATACCGATAGTACCGGAGCAGAAGTGGAAATTGATGGTTCAAGCGGACTCACCTTTAATCTTACATTGTACTTTGATTACATTATAAGCAGGAGTAACATTCTTTCGGTTAATGCAGGCGCGCCAATCATTACCCGTGAATCAAAGCCGGAAGGTTTGGGAAGAAGTTTTGTTGCAGCAATAGATTATACTTTTTTGTTTTAACTCAAATCCTTAACAACCTTTTGCTTTTTGACATAGACAAGCAAAATAATTGCTGTTAGAATAATCCCCGACATAATAGTAAAATAAATGGTTTTGGTTTCGTTTATCTTTTCAAATGAATTCAATTCTATCTCAGACTTGCTTCTGCAGGTGAGCTTCTCCGGATATAGAGAAGCTTCATCCCTGTAACTTGCAGGAACGCTCTTCAAAAAGTCAACTCCGTAATATGCATCTTCAATTAATTTTCTATTTGCCTCACGTGTATATTTAATAAAAGATGAGTTAATGTTTCCTTCGAGATCCGAATCAATATCAATCATTACTGCCGGAGAGGAGCAATTGAAATCAAGCAAGGGGACATAAATGGATTTTAATTTAGAGTTGTCATATGTTTTGAAATATACTTTCATATTTTTTATATCATAAACTATACTCCACTTTGTAGATTCGCCCTGGCTAACTTTATCTAATATTTCAAACCCGTAATCAACTGCATTTCCGTTTTCAGCTTTTGAGTATTGATTTACCATCGAGCAGGCTCTGGCAAATCTGTCGAGTGAACCATTATCATTAGAAAACTCTTCCGTTCCTCCGAATTCTTTAAGCGTCTTCAGATACTGAACCGACTTTTCATAAGTATCATTTGCCAGTGTTCTGAACTTCATCGTCTCACCTGAATGTTGCACAAGTTTGCCATTAAGAAATTCTATGCTTGCAGAGTTTCCGTATCTATCAGTTATTAAATAATGAACGGGCACGGCCCCTTCGGGAATTCTTAGAAATTTATCCGTATCAATTACTTCCTGAATGGTCTCACAATTATCAAGCTGATACTGTATCCATTGAAGAATTCCGCCGACTGTGCTTCGTTCATCCTGTGTAGGATATTTTGTTTCCTCAAGCCACATGAGCTCAACCACTAATCCTGCTTCATTCATTCCTCCGGTCGGAAATTCTCTTCCGTACTGATTAAACGTAATGCTGCCATATTTTGAAACCCAGCTTGCCGGATTACCTTTTTTAGTAAAAGCGGTTTTCACAACATCCTTCTTGTTCACAAAGACGATCCCGTCACCAATTGACCAGTCATAATTCCTCCCGAATACAAGTTCATCTGATGTATGTATACAAAATGTAGTGCAGGAGTAAGCGGCAGCAGTGTAAAAAAGAGTTGAACAGAGAAAAATGAGCGTAATGATTTTAGCTTTCATGATTCTTATTTTTTTTTTTATATTATTTCAATGAGGGCTTGTATGGATCAGTTACGGATTATTTCTTTTTTGGTTAAGAACAAATAGACTCATCAAAAATTCAAAAGAATGATTGCTTACAATAATTCTGTAAACTATGTAAGTATTAAAAGACAATAGTTAAATAAAGCTGAACTCCAAAATAAAAAAGACTGAAAGAAAAATCTTTCAGTCTTTTGATTTACAACTATGTTAAAACAGTTTAACGAGTACCCCGCAGTCTGCCTTCGGTATTCTTCTTTACATTATCAGGTTTATAATTGTTTCTGTACTGATAACCCTCCGGCGGATCTGAGATCCAGTTCGGCTTAACTGTTTGTTGAATATTATTTTTCATTAATTCCCTTTCTCTTTTTCCTGATTCATACTTTAACCTGACTGCATCATTTTCAAAGGTTAAAGTTTTCTCATCAGGTTCAGTATAAGGAACAGGAGTTGGTTCTGCTCCGGCAGGTTTTTGAACCATTACGAAATCAGTATTATTGTTATAGGTAATTAAAATATCATTGAGGTCAGTAATATTATCACCGGTTACATCCGTAACCACATAGCCGTTAACAAATGCATTTGCATTATTATATACCAGGTTTACATCATTGAGATCTACAAAGCCATTCTGGTCGATGTCACCGCCGAACATTCCCCATAAATTAGATACAGCATTTACCTGAAACTGATTATTATTGTATGCCCTGTTGTAAGCCGGAAAATCAAAGATAATGCCAACTCCCCTTGTCAAAAGCTCACCTCCGGATCTGCTCCACGTCTCAATACTGTTTCTGTGCTTGACAACAATATAGTGTCTACCGGAAAGAAATCTTTGGAGTATAGGAGTGGTAGCTGATATATGATTCTTGAGAGCTGTTGCAGAATCAACTATGATATTCGGAAAATCTGTTCTGTGTAAATATATACTTACAGTGTCCGGTATACCTTGGTATAAATTAGGAGTGCCAATGTAGAATCCCTGAGGTGTCATGGCAATAAGATTTGCTGGCTGCGCAGGCAATGGCTGAATGCAGATATTATCCAGATAGAGATTATTTCCAAAACCGCTCACTCCTCTGAACCGGACGGTGTTTGTACCTGCCGGTAATAAATAAATCTTTGATGCCCATTGTGATGACGATGGCGTGAATGAACTATACTGTGGCGGTGCAGTATTCAGCTCTCCACCGGAAGGATTTTTTCCGGAAAGACCTGCAAGTATTGTATAACTTGAACCGCCGTTTGAAGATGCTTCAACATAAAGGCTGTCAGGGCCAAAACCTGCGGTTGGGAATGCCGCATATGCCTCATCAAATGTCAGATAGTATCCTGCCGAAGTCGGTTCACAATGAGTTACCAGCGACTGGATAAAGCCGTCCCCCATAAAATCGTCATAAAAAGCAATTTTTGCTGAGCCTGTTCCTGCACCATAAGCGCTTGCATTCTGTCTTGTAATGTATTGTGTTCCTGAAAATTCAAGATTAAAATATTTCGGAGGAAATGATGCACTTGAGAAATCTTCACAGCCCCAGCAGGGATTGGAAGGAATAAGCTCGACCTTCGCTGTCCATGCATTGTAAACACCTGAATTATTTGCCATCCAGTAAGGCCAGATCCTCTGATTACCGTTTACAGGATTACCTTCAATTAAAGCTGAAGTTACTCCTATGTAGTCACCGGCATAATTGGAATTTAAACCCGGGACACCTGTCGGAGCATGCCTGAATTTATTCCCGACTTTTAAATCCGTAAAAGTCACTCCGCCGTCAGTTGATCTGGATAAATAAACTTCTGCAGAATCATTTGTAGGAGTTTCTTGTGTCATAATAAACTACGTTTACTCCGCCTGATTCATCAACTCTTATTGCTCCCATATATTGCTTTCTTCCGTTTCCGAATGCATCCTGATTTACTCTTACGCCGGAAGACCAGTTGGTTCCGCCATTGGTGGATTTATACAAAATTATATCTGAAATATCACCCGCAACACCGGGATTCTTTTCACCAACGCAAACATATATCCAGCCTGCTCTCGGACCGCAGGTTCTGTCAACATCTATTCTCGGGGATCCATCTACTCTGATATTATTCATCATATTAGTTGTTCTGTTGCCATTCACATTTACAGCGTTGTTTCTTGAAATAGTCCAGCTTACACCTCCGTTGGTGGATTTTGCAAAACCAAGCGAATCTTCAAAAAGATAAGTATCAAAACTGTTGTTAGCCCAAACTACATAAACTTCGCCGTTAGGTCCCGTTTTTGAATCAGCACCATAATGAAGATGGTTTGAAGAAGGCGTGGGGCTTACAGGAGCAACAGTTGACCAGCTCACTCCCTGATTGGTTGTATAAGTTCCGACAATTCTGTCCGCATAAGGGCCGGAAATTTCAGTGTAGTAAGTAAAACTCCTTAAATAATAAGGACTTCCGACGGCGTCAATTGTGCTGGAACAATTCCTGTCGGTATTAGGATCAGAACCTGGAAATGTAACTGTGTTAGACCAGTTAACTCCGTTGTTAGTTGAGTAAGATGCTCCCATCTGACCGGTAAGGGTTATGTAAGATATTAAAAATCTTCCCGTACCGTCTATTATCGGTCCGGGATTTCCATAATTAAATACCGGAGAACCGCCAGTGTTTAATAATGTGTCATTACCAAACCAGTTGGTTCCGCCGTTTGTCGTTACATACCATCCGGTACTAGTTACATTCCCGCCTCTGGAAGTAATTGCAGAGCCGAACATTATCAGAGGGTTTGTCGGATGTCTTGTGATCGGAACCGATGTCTGATGTCCTGTAACAGGTGAGATCGGGTGAACTCGGAAAGCTGAATTCACTACAAATACGCCCTGAGGTGATTGTATGAATTGCGGTTCATTTATTACAAGTCCTGAATAATCAACCTGTGGTAATTGCGTATACTCTTCAGTTAGAGGATTCAGATTTATCCTCTTTCCTGGATCTGGATTCCACCCTGGACTGTCGTCATTCGGTGTAAATCCCGAATTTAATGTCCAGACTAAAAACAGAACCGAGCTTAAAAGCAATAGCTTTGTTTTCATATTACTTCCTTTCGTTTGAATTTGATTAAATTGTTTTATGTATGTTGACTTGCATTTTTTGAATTTCATTTTCAAGTCTAATTGTTGGTTACACAATGAAATTTATCTCAATTCAGTTGGGAGTTACAGAGTTATAGCGGGTGCAAATGTGGACAACCACTAACGGAGGCTTTAACCGGATAAGAACAACTATTGCTCCCAAGCAATTTATAGATTTGTATATTTCAATCCGTATAAAACGATTTCAGTTAGAGGAGATTTGAATACGGAGCAAGTTATGTTAATACTACAAATCAAATATTGCTCTGGAATTATGATACGTTTGGAACTTTCATTGTCGCTACTTCCTTCGAAGGTAGCGTAACTCCCGGTATTGCACAAAAATTTACCTATACACTTGATACAGGAAAAACCCCGACTTCAATATATACACCTGATAGCGTGGCAGTGTTTGACATTTCAGACATTTCACACAGAAATACATTTTCGAAAATAATCAGAATTAAAACTTACAGTCCATCCAAAAACGGTTTGAATAAAATAATTGAGATGAGTAAGTTAAAGTAGTTAGTAAGTTAGTTAGATTTAATATAACCATTTGAAATTTGAAATTTGTAATTTGAAATTGAATTCGGGGTGTAGATCAGTTGGCTAGATCGCACGTCTGGGGGGCGTGAGGCCGGCAGTTCGAGTCTGCCCATCCCGACTGAAAATATTGAAAGGACGACAGGAATTGTCCTTCGAGACGATGTAATTTACATTATGATAAATTTTTGACATGAAAGGATACCGATTATGCAAAACATTTCTAAACTCACACCATTATTTAAAAACAAATACCGAATTCCTTCCGCACGCCTTCAAAATTGGGACTATGGTCGTAATGCATCCTATTTTAAAACAATCTGCACGAAATTCAGAAATTGTTATTTTGGAGAAATCAGAGATGATAAAATGTACCTGTCTGATATTGCGGAAATAGCAAATAAATTCTGGTTAGAAATACCTGAACATTTTCCTTTTATAGAATTGGGTGAACATGTTGTCATGCCAAATCACGTTCATGGTATTTTGACGATAAATAAAGATGAAAACGTGGGTAACGTGGGTAACGTGGGTAACGCGGGTAACGCGGGTAACGCAGGGAACGCGGATAACGCAGGGAAAGCAGGGAACGCGGATAACGCAGGTAACGTAGAGACAAGGCATGCCTTGTCTCTACAAAACAATGATCAAAAATCCGATCACAAATCCAAACAAAAACAACAACCCAATTCATATCAGGATAATCCCGTTAAAAACACAATGGATAACGTAGAGACAAGGCATGCCTTGTCTCCACGAATAACAATTTACAAATCAAAATACGAATCCAAACCAAAACCCAACACAAATCACGACAAAACAATAGATAACGTAGATCACGGGTTAGAGACAAGGCATGCCTTGTCTCTACGTAATAATGATCAAAAATCCGATCACAAATCCAAACCAAAACCCATTTCATATCAGAACAATCCCGTTTCCAAAACAATAGGGCAGGAACGTTATCAAAATCCGGGAAAGAATACAATTTTCTCAATTGCTGGTTCATATAAATCCGCTGTTACAAAGCAGGCGAGGATTATTCTTCCGGATTTTGGATGGCAATCGAGATTTCACGATCATGTAATCAGAAACGAAGAATCTTTCAGGAGAATCTCTGAATACATAATTAACAATCCATCAAACTGGAAAAAAGATAAATTTTACTATCGAAAATAAAAAAAACTGAAATTTCAAATATAAAGATTTCCGTTTATGACAGCATAATTTTTTTTAATGATAATAATACTGGAAAAATCATGAGAAATGTAAAAAGATATGTTAACCCCCCGGAAAAGACATTTACCGTTCACGACCTTCCCAGATCCGAAAGACCTCGGGAAAGACTCATCGATTACGGAGCTGAGACATTGTCTTCAGCCGAACTGATATCCATTATCCTAAACACCGGAATAAAAGGAGAATCCGTAATTATGATCTCGCAGAAATTAATCATGCACTTCGGTTCTCTGAAAGGAATAATGGATGCGTCTCTCGAAGATCTCAAGCAGATAAAAGGGTTGGGAAATGTAAAAGCAACCAGACTAAAAGCAATCTTTGCAATTGCAAAAAAAGTAATGGAAGAGATAAAGATTCAAGAGAATGAAAGGGAATCCGAAAAAAAAAGATATAACGCTGTCACCTCTCCCGAAGTGATTTACGGTATCATTAAATCGAAAATAACAAACTTTTCAAAAGAACACTTCTTCGTTATATCACTGGATACACGAAATAATTTTATTGGCATTGATGAAATTTCAATCGGAACACTTACTGCAAGTCTTGTTCATCCCCGCGAAACATTTGAATCGGCAATTAAGAGGCATGCAGCACATATAATAATTGCACACAATCATCCTTCAGGTGAAACCGATCCTTCGGAAGACGATCTTAAAATTACAAAGAGACTCACGGAAGCAGGTAAAATTATGGGAATTGAAGTACTGGACCATCTGATAATTACAGAAAGAAATTACCTCAGCTTTAAGGAAAAATTTTTATTATAACCCATAATTCCTAAACTGGCATAGCCAGTACCAAAATTGAAAATGTTATTTGTTTATATCTTAATTTTGTGCTGTCTAAAAAGCGATGTTATTTTTACCACTAAGGCACTAAGAACACAAAGATAAATTTTTTTAAATCTTTTTTTCTTAGTGTACTTCATGTACTTAGTGGTAAAATATATTTTTAGACCAGAACTAATTTTATTTATTGAAAAATATTCTTACCATTTTGCTACAGAAGTTAAGTTGTAACAGATTAATTGAATCAGAGTTCCTGACCGGTTTCAAATTCATCTCCCTCATCATCAAATAAAATCATTGCCTGTAAAAAGACCCCGTCGGATGAAACTGCCACTCCGCCTTCAGTTTCCCAACCCTGTTCAAATAAATCATTTACTTTTTCAATCAAAGTTTTCTCATCTGTTGCTGATACTACTGTGTATTCCATTAATTTTACTCCGTTTTAAGTTTTAAAAATTTTATATAAAAATTATTTATTGTGGCTGATTTATCGAGCGGATTTTGCTTTATCAGAAGGCGGACACAGATACATTACCTGATAGAAACCGTTCTCATATTTCTCGGCTCCTCCTATAAATCTTTCTGCATTCCATCCCTGCGCGATAAGATCATTTACGTTTTTTTCGAGTTCCTGAAGTGTTTTTCCGGTTACAATAACATAATTGCACCGGGTAAGAGATAATTTTCTTTTTACCATTATTCGCAGCTGATAGACTATTTAAGATTTTCTGTAAATTAATTAATATTATCTTAAAAATAAATCTCTTAAAGGGAATATTTATCATAAAAAAATCCGCATCTGTCCAAAACAATTTCTATACTGTTTATTTATTTCCGGATATTTAAAAATAATTATTGAATTACTAACTAATATAAAAGTTGCCCGGCATAATAGCGGAAAGCACATCGAAAATAAATTTGTTGAAAAAGCATTGGAAGTTATTGACTTCAAAGGATTACTGAATATGTTTGAGAAAGAAGATTACATTAAAATTCCGAATGTTGGTTTGTATTATTATTTGTTCAAAACAGTTGAAGATTCTGATAATCTTAAATATTAAGACATATATCGATTATGTTCCGGCTGATCATCGTGATAACATCAGGAATTATGCTTATGCATTTCTTTATTATACAAAGAAAGAATTTGAGAAATCATTGGAATTTATTTCTGTATTTAAGAACAATGAATTCCATATATTCAAGATAGACATTAAACACCTTATGCTGAAAAATTATTATGAACTCAACTCATTTGAACAAGCTTTGATTACAGTAGATGCATATAAACACTTCCTTGATTCCAATCAAAAAATACCTGAGCATTCTAAAAATTACTATAGAAATTTTCTATAAAAATTTTATGAAGAACTTTTAAAAATAAAAAACCGCAAAAGCAAAGCAGACCCTTCATTCATTTCATCAGAAATAGTTAAAAATACACAAATCGTAAGTAAGCACTGGCTGTTAGAAAAAGCAGAAGAGATAATGAAAATTAAAAAGTTACGGTTATGTTTTATAACGATGTTCTTTGAAAATTTCCCGGTTTTGGTAAATCAAATTATATAATGAGCAAAACCACCAGCAGCAATAGATACGCGTTATTAAATTAACTCCTCTTATGGAGGAGTAATTCTCGTAATAAAAATACTTGTATTATTATACACCAACAAAATATCATCAAGATCCACTCCATAGTCTCCGGTCACATCTGAATTTACATAACCTGTTACAAAATTACCGGCATCATTGAATGCTGACAGAAGATCATCCAGATCTACTGAACCGTCCTGATTTATATCACCAGTGTAAATACAATACTTTGCTCCGACTAACTGAAGATTATTACCATAAGCCTGTGCTGAAGATGTTGTTAAATCATAATTTAAATTTCCCCCGAATATATATGCCTCACCACCCGGCTTGCTCCATGTCTCAACACTGTTTCTGTGATGAACGACAATATAGTAATTTCCTGTTGGTGCGTTTCTAAATCCAAAATTTCCGGTGAGTGTCAAAGAGTCTATTGTTCCTTTAGCTGAATCGGCAATTAAATATGGAGCAATAGTATTTTTAAGATAAACTGAAACAGTATCCTTTAAACTTAAAGAATTCAAATCCGAATCATAGAATCCTTCCTGAGCTAATGTGAGATTTAGATTTGTTACGACACTGTTAATCAACGGATTGTAATTTGTAATTTTAATATCATCCACATACCATCCGTCTGCAACCACTCCGCCATCACTTTGAAGCCTGAATCTTATTTTTAATTGTGATGATGCATTTGCATAAGAAGTAATATCCAATACTTGTTGTGTCCAGGTGGTAAGAGTTCCGTCATACGCAGTTACAGTTTGCCAGCTTGTACCGTTATTGCTTGAGACTTCTATATAGCAGAAATCATAACCGGGTTCCGTTGCATATCTGTGCCAGAAGCTGAGGAACGTAACCGGTAAAGTGCTGACATTCAAAGAAGCGCTCAGAGTCATGGAATTATTTATATTGTTTCCGTAATTACCTGACGGACTTTCGGTAAATGATCTTGTTGGCGTATGAAACTGTGCAGTTGTCGTTGTCCATCCGGCATTAGTCGTCCATTTGCCGAAACCATTCTCAGCGCTGTCAGCCAGTGTAAGCGCTCCGTTTCCTATCAGGATATATTTTGTTTCCTGATATACCATGCTGGAATCATTTTGTCTGAATTTTATATGGACGGGAATTGCCGAGTTATTCGGAACTGCAGGTGAAATTGTAAATCCGATCGTTGAGCTGTCACTTTGAAATGAAGTCAAGCTTGAATAATTAAAATATGTAATCGGGATGTTAAGATAATAACTATCTGTTGTACATTCAATCTTTACATTCTGCGCTATTGCCAATCCCTTATTTTTAAAATTTATTTTTAATGTACCCGATTCACCTGAAGTATAAACCTGTTTATTAAAGTTTTTCGAGACAGGATAAACAAAAGCTCCCGCAATTAATGCAAAATATTGATTTGAAAAAAGCATGCCTTCTGCCAGAGGAATTATCTCTGCCTGAGTTGGCCAGAAGCCTGTTGTACCGGTTTCCGGTGTCATTGCAATTATGTTATGAGAAGCGTGCACGGAATCATTATAATACCAGTCGTCAGCTCCTCCTCTGACCATATACCCGACAGTCTGTGACGGCGTTCCGGTTGTATAGTTATTGGAATTTGACATGTCATTGAGATATTCATTAAACTTAAAATCATCAGGTGTCGGAATAGGATCCTGCCATGCCCATGGTTTGATTATATAATTTCCGTATGTATGCGCACCTTGTACAACCTGTATATTCCTTCCATTTACAAAATTCATTACCGCCTGTGTCTCCGGCTCTGAGAAAGGTGAAGTTCCGCGATAAGTATCACTTGAAGGGCTTGTACTCGAACCACCGTTTGAAGAATTCCAGTATTGGTATATTCCGTAATTCCTGTTAAGGTCAATTCCGAAACTGCCTCCCGTATTGCTGCGTCTGTTCTTTCTCCAGAGACCGCCTCCGTTTGGATTTGTACTGCGGTTATATTCATAACCATCGGGATTTAAAATCGGTGTGAAGTATAATTCCCTGTTGTTTAAAATATAAGTAGCAATCGGATCAATGTTATAATTTTCAAACAGCCAGTACATGAAATATATCTGATGCTCCATGCTTTCGGGTTCGCGTGCATGAATCATAGCATGATACCAGACTTCGGGTTTTCCCGTAGTAGCATCGGGATTCTTAGTAACCCTTACAGTCCATATCTGTCTAGCCTGTATTGTTGAGCCGATTGAAAACTTAACCGAAATAAGTTCAGGATACTGAAGCCTCATCGAGTCGAGCTTATTGGCAACTTCACCATAAGTCAGAAATCCGCCCATTGAACCGTAAATGGAATGACTTACTCCGAAAAGTTCAGCGGATTCATTTATCCTGTTCTGCATTTCAGCATTAGACATCTTTGGCAGGTTATCATAATATTCTTTCCAGTCATTGACCAAAACATTATATGCTACTCCGGATTTTTTTAACATTTCAATCTCTGCTTTTGAAAGCCAAGCGTCTGTATATTCGGATTTTCTGACAGCGTGGTCTATTAACAGCCCGGCATCCATAATTCTTTTAAAATCATTTTCATTAACTGTAAAGATCCTTACCTGAGAATATTTTTCGGAGATATTAATATTGTTATTTTGTGCAATGGAAATTATAGCCGGAATAAAAAATATTCCGATGAGGAAGTAAATAATTCTTTTCATCTTAGTTTAGTTTGAACAAATTTAGATTTAATTGGAGATAAAATGAAGTCAGATGTGGGGGTAAAGAAGTTACAAGTTACGAGTTACAAGTAAAATTCTACTCAAAATGGTAAGAATATTATTCAATAAATAAAATTAGTTAAGTCTTAAACTATATTTTACCACTAAGTACACAGCGTAGCCTTAGGCTACAATCAAATTTTAATGAATTTTAACACAGAGTCACAGAGACACAGAGAAAAACATAAAGGAATAATTCGATACCTCTGTGCCTCTGTGTCTCTGTGTTAAAAATATATGGTCCAAAAGTTTGCTAAAAAAGCAACGTTTTGTTATGTAGTAGCACTTAGTATACTAAGAAAAAATGATTTAAAAAAAATATCTTCGTGCTCTTAGTATAGTGGCAAAAATAACATCGCTTTTTAGACAGCACAAAATTAAGATATAAACAAATAACATTTTCAATTTTGGTACTGGCTATGCCAGCTTAGGAGTTACGAGTGAGCGTTGCTTTAATGCACTTATTCTAAATGATTAGCTTCACTCCACTTACTTTGCCTACTTAACTTACTCTACGCCACACTACTGAGTGACGCGGAGGTACGGCTGAGTGACGCGGAGTTACGGCAACCCGGAGGTTCCTCCGTAATACATGTATGAAAATATTGCTCGGGGATTTAGAAAAGTTGAAAATTTGTATGGAAATGCATCCGGGAAACCTATTTGAATGATTCGGAGGAACAAAATTTTTTCTCTCAACAATTTTGCCGGAGTTTAGGAGCGAATTTGAAAGCTACGGAAAATGATTGTTTGTCTGTATTTGGATTTACCTGGGTGAGTAATCGAAGATCACTTTTAACTTGTTACTTGTAATTTGTAACTCTACTCACTCTACTCACTCTACTCACTCTACTCACTCTACTCACTCTACGTAACAATTACGCGACACAAACTTAATTAGGGTGGAGTGAGTAATATTCTTATCGAAGACACCATTTATAAACGCTGTGTTGGAACTTAAAGCAATTGATTTTAAGGTTTGTCTGAAAATGAAAAGCCGCTCTGAAACTAATCAGAACGGCTACGACTTTTTAAAATACAAAAATTTATTTCAAAAGTATCATCTTCATTATTCTTGTATCAATACCATCAGATAATTTATAGTAGTAAACTCCTGAAGGAAGTGATGATGCATTGAAATTCACTGAATGTGCTCCTTCCTTCATATATGAATTTATTATTGAAGCGACTTCTTTTCCGGAAACGTTATAAACTTTTATAGTAACAAATCCATCAGTCTTTAAACTAAAATTAATCACAGTTGACGGGTTAAATGGATTTGGATTATTCTGCTCAAGTGTGAATGTTGCTTTCTCTTTACCCGGTGCATCAATTTCACCATTGCCGGAAACCAGGGGAGCCGAGCACCCGTTAGATGACAGTATTGCTGACCTTGTTCCGTTCAATGCAGCACTCATCCTGCTTGATTGTCCGTTGGTAAACATGTACATGCACCTGTCATCAGTGTAATCCATATAATTCATAAACATATCGCCGTTCGGTCCGTTTGAACAGCTTATAGCCGGGAACGAGGGACATCCGTAATTCTCGTCCGCCTGATTCGGAGTATCCGAAACTTGATCAGAGCCGCTGCAGCTTATTCCGTCGTCTCCCCAGATGTGCCTAAGATTAATCCAGTGTCCGATTTCATGAGTTGCGGTCCTTCCTTTATTAAATGGATAAACCGCAGTACCTGTATTGCCGAAGGCTTTATAATTTATAACAACTCCGTCAGTTGCGGCGGGACCTCCCGGAAACTGTGCATAACCTAAAATACCGTTGCTGAGATTGCAAACCCAGATATTGAGATACTTATCTCGGGGCCACGCATCCTTCCCTCCCCTGCTAGAGTATTTGACAAAATCATTTGTAGAAAAGGATGTTTTGTTCGTTGCGGTTCTGGTAATTCCCGTTGTTGCAGCTCCGTTCGGATCTCTTGTTGCAAGACAGAAGTTTAACTGACAATTAGCTACCAGAGATTGAAAAGCAGACGGCACACCGGAAACATCCGGATTCGTCTTTGTGAAATCCTGATTAAGGATATTGATCTGAGACTGAATCTGAGTTGTTGAAATGTTCTGTGCAGATGTTTTATAAACCACATGAACCACAACCGGAATACTTACTAAAAGATTATCTGTTTGAGGATTTTGTTTTAAGTATTCCTCAATTTGTTTTTCAATCTCATTCAGCCGCTGCTGATAAGACGGGTCTTCGAGCTTTAACCGGTCTAGTACTTCCATTGTTGCGCAGTTTCTTTTTACAGGTGCAACTGCATTGTCACCGTCCTGTGAAAAAACTGCGATAGGAATGAGAAGGAAAAAAATGTAAAGAAAATTTTTCATGGAATTTGTTTTTTAGGTTAATAAATTATTGGGGTTGACAAAATTAAGAGTCCTGATAATTTAAATCAACTTCATTCTTTGTTGAGTTGTTGAGTTGTTGAGCTGTTGAGTTGTTGAGTTGTGAGTTGTTGAGTTGTTGAGTTGTGAGTT
>CAYNTN010000037.1:0-18067 GCA_964399995.1 uncultured Ignavibacteriaceae bacterium | reverse complement strand
GTTGAGTTGTTGAGTTGTTGAGTTGTTGAGTTGTTGAGTTGTTGAGTTGTTGAGTTGTTGAGTATTCAACCACTCAACCACTCAACTACTCAACTTATAAGTCTCCGATAGAAATTAAAAATAATAATATTATATATATGAAATTTTTCAAAACATTATGAATTAAATCTGAATTTTTTATAAGGCAGGACTAAATTAATTTGGAGAGTTACTAGTTTCAATGTTAATTCTTATACTTCTCAATCCTATTTTTATTGAAGACTTCTTGTTGTTGGTGACCAAATGTTTTCATTAGATTAAATCAATCTTTGATTTTCAGTTCTGCAAACTTTTGGAAAACCAACAACGTCGGAAAAAATAAAAATGACCTTCTATTACTCCACTCACTTAACTTACTCAACTTACTCAACTTACTCAACTTACTCAACTTACTCAACTTACTCTAAGGAACAATTCGCGACACAAACTTAATTACATTATTATATACCGCAATCACATCCAGCAGCTCCACTGAATTATTGCCATTCACATCCGAATTTAAATATCCGATTAAAAAATTTTGTGCATCGTTGTATGTGATCAAAGCATCAGATAATGTTACTGCTCCATCCTGATTTACATCTCCTGTATAAATGCAGTACTTTGCTCCTTTAAGCTGAAGATTGTTTCCGAATGCCTGTTCTGCAGATAAAGTGAAATCATAATTTGCAGTGTCACCTCTTGTGAAAGATCTAACCGACTTGCTCCATGTTTCTATGCTGTTCCTGTGATTTACAACGATGTAGTAATTCCCCGATGGAGCATTGCTGAATTGAAAGATGCCATTAAAAGTCAGTGAGTCTATAACTCCTTTTGCCGAATCAGCAGTTGAATAAGGAGGATATCCATGTTTCAAATAAACATTAACTGTATCCTTAATGCTAAGTGCATTTGAGGTTGTATCGTAAAATCCTTCCTGTGCTAAGGACAGATTCAAATGTATGAAGGGATTGTCAGTGGTAATGTTATAATTTGTAATTTTAATATCATCAACATACCAGCCGTCATAATTTATAATTTCATCACTGTCTAATCTGAATCTGATCTTCAGCTCAAAGGAAGCATTAGCATAAGAAGTTATATCAAAAACCTGCGGAGTCCAGCTGTTCAGAGTACCTGAATATGTTGCTGCCTTTTGCCATGTTGTTCCGTTATCGTCCGAGACTTCCACATAACAAAAATCATATCCGGGTTCCGTTGTGTACTTATGCCAGAAGCTTAAAAATGTAACAGGCGAATTGCTGATATCAAGCGGTATATTAAGTGTCAGAGAATTATCCGAATCTTCCGTATAGTTTCCTAAGGGACTGTCTGTAAATGAATTTAAAGCAGAGTGATACTGCGCCTGAGTCGCTGCCCAACCTTGATTTGTAATCCAGTTGTTCAAACCCTGCTCAGCGCTGTCTGAGAACGATACTGTGCCGCTGCCTATAAGTATAAATTTTATTTCACGGTAAACTAAGTTAGAATCGTTTAGTTTGAATTCAATCTTAACGGGAATTGCAGAATTATTTTGTATAAAAGGTGAAAGCGAAAACCCGAATACTGAGCTGTCACTTTGAAAAGAATTCATGTTGGCATAAGTAAAATATGTCATGGGAATGTTTAGCAGATGACTTTGTGAAGTACATTCTATCTTTACGTTTTGCGCGGACTTCAATCCTTTATTCTGAAATTTTATTTTTAAAATTCCCTGATCGCCTGCATTGTAGGTGATTTTGTCAGTTTCGATGTTAACTGGATAAACATATGCTCCTGCAAGCATTGAGAAATATTGATTTGGAAAAAGCATCTCTTCTGCCAGAGGAATTATTTCTGCCTGCGCAGGCCAGAAGCCTGTTGTCCCTACTTCGGGAGTAATTGCAATTATTTTATGAGGCTTGTGAATTGAGTCATTGTAATACCAGTCATCAGTGTTTCCCCGGATAAAATATCCAAGCGTCTGTGTACTGGTGCCGGTTAAATATCTGTTGTGCTTAGTCATGTCAGAAAGATAAATGCTATACTTATGATCATCCGGTGTGCCCTGCGGATCGCTCCAGTTCCATGGTTTTATAATATAATTTCCAAAAGTATGCGAACTCATTACTGCGGATATTTTTCTTGAACCTATAAAATTCATCGCAGCCTGTGTCTCCGGTTCGGAAAATGGTGAAACGCCGCGATAGGTTTCCCTGTCGGGAATTATACTCGAACCGTTATTAGGAGAATCCCAGAACTGATATGTGCCGTAATTCCTGTTAAGATCAACTCCGAAACTATTCCCGTTATCCTTACGGTTTTTTCTCCACAGTCCTCCTCCGTCAGGATTTGTTGTTTGATTATAAACATAACCGTCCGGATTGAAAACAGGCGTAAAGTATATTTCCCTGTTGTTCAAAATATAAGTCGCGATCGGATCAATGTTATAATTTTCCAGCAGCCAGTAAATATAAAAAACAACGTGCTCCATACTTTCCGGCTCGCGTGCGTGAATCAAAGAATGATACCATATCTCCGGTTTTCCTGTCGGTGAATTTGGATTTTTCGTAACTCTGACTGTCCACATCTGCCTTCCTTCTACTGTTGTGCCGATTGAAAATTTATTTGAAATCAAATGAGGATATTCAAGTCTCATTGAATCAAGTTTAGCTGTTACCTCATCATAAGTCAGGAATCCTCCCATAGAGCCGTAAATGGAATGGCTTACATTATATAGTTCTTTAGTTTTATTAATTGAATTTTGTCTTTGAGAATATGTCATAGCCGGAAAAGATTTATAATATTTTTCCCAGTCATCAACTAAAATTTTATAAGGAATCCCTGATTTCCTAAGAAGATTGATTTCACCTTCAGACAGCCATGCATTAGTATAACCCGGTTTTCTCACAGAGTGATCTATCAGCAATCCTGCATCGATGATTTTTTTAATTTCAGTTTCGCCGGAAGAATATATTCTTACCTGTGAATATTTTTCTTTATTAATGTTGTTCTTATTTCCTGCTAATGAGATCAAAGGGGAAGTTATCGCCAGTATTATCAGAAGGATTTTAGTTTTAATGTTCAATTATATTTAATTTGACTTAAGTTGACCGCATCGGGAAACCTGTCAGGTTTTTGTAAAATTTTCATCAATCCGAAAAAATAAAATTTAAATCATTAGCATCAAATAGTGAAAAAATTTAAAAAACCTGACAGGTTTATAGAAAAACGATCAAATTTAGTAATTTGAAATAAACTTAAACTTAATAACCTAAAAAAGACATATAAAAATTGCTGAAAATTGGTAAAGATAAATGCGTGGACTCGTATGGACCGAGAAATAAAAAAAAGGACTGATTGAAATTTTAATCAGTCCCTTACTGCAAAATATTTTGCTTTTTACTTATCTGTTCAGAATCGTCTTTTGATCAATTATATCTTCACCTTTTCTGATTTCATCGCTCATTCTGTTTTTATTTATTTCGTTAACTTTTCGTTCGTATAAAATCTGGTTATCACCTGCAATTGCAACCGGTCCAGCTCCGGCAGGAGCTTTCCTTGAGATAAAGTTAGATGCATTATTAAAAGCAATTATGACGTCAGTCAGATCTACTAACCGGTTACCGGTCAGGTCAGTAGCAATGTATCCCGTTGCAAATGCATTTGCATCATTATTTATTGTAATCACATCGGTCAGATCAATAGCATTGTCTTTATTTATATCTCCGCTGTATAGACAGTATTTTGTTCCTTCAAGTATCATGTTACTTCCGTATGCCTGTGCAACAGCAGTAGTAAAATTATAGCTCAAAGCCGAGCCTCTAGTATATGCCTGCCCTCCTGGCTTACTCCATGTTTCAATTGTGTTCCTGCTCTTTACAACTATATAGTATGTTCCTGTCTGTGCATTTGCAAATGTCACCGAGCCGGTCATTGTAACTGAATCTATCACCGCCTTTCCCGAATCAACAACTGCAAAAGGCGTTGAAATATTTCTCAGATAGAATCTTGCGGTGTCTCTCATGTTTAACCTGTTTGTTGCGGATTCATAGTATCCCTGAGGAGCGATTGTTATTGTCGCAGCTACCGGTGCCGGTGAAGAACTGCTTGTTTTGCAAATATTGTCCAGGTATAAATTATTTCCAAAGCCGGCTCTTGCCCTGAATTTTATTTTATTCGTGCCAACAGGTAAAGAATACTTTTTAGTTGCCCATTGACCGGCAGTAGGAGTAAATTCACTTCCTGAAGGTGCAACAGTATTCAGATTACCGTTTACATTGTTTCCCCAAAGCCTTACTAAAGTTGAATAACTTGTTCCGCTGTTTGTTGAAGTTAATATCACAAGAGAATCCGTACTTCCATCTGTGTATGGAGCATAAGCATTATCAAACTTTAAAGAATCCCCGGTAACCGAATTTGTAAATGTCAGAGTTATCAATGACTGATCTGTTGCTGACGGTGCATTCCAGTAATCAAATTTTGCAGCACCGGTACCAACACCATAACCGCTGACAGTATTCCGTGTCCAGTAATTTGTTCCGGTAAATTCTATACTCCAGTTGGTCGGTGCAAAAGTAGCGCCTGAAAAATCTTCACATAACAATATTACAGGTGCAGAACTTACTTTACACATGCTGTCAAGATAAAGATTATTTCCGAATCCGCTTCTTGCTCTGAATTTTATTTTATTTGTTCCAACCGGTAATGAATATTTTTTATTTCCCCATTGTCCGGCTGTAGGAGTAAATGCGGTACCAATAGCAGCCGCAGTATTAAGATTGCCGTTTACGTTATTTCCCCAGAGCCTTACAAGTGTAGAGTAGCTTGTACCGCCGTTTGTAGATGACAATATCTCAAGTGAATCAGTACTTCCGTCTGTATAAGGTGCATAAGCATTAGAAAATTTTAGTGAGTCTCCGGCAACCGATGCTTGAAATGTTAATGTCACCAACGACTGAGTTGTTCCGACAGAAGCACTAAAGTAATCAAACTTTGAAGAACCTGCACCGACACCATAACTGCTGACAGTATTCCTGGTCCAGTAGTTTGTACCGGTAAATTCAATGTTCCAGTCGGTTGGAGGATAAGTTGTACTTGTAAAATCTTCACATAACGTTGAAGCAGGAGGTGCTGCTCCCAGACTGGTTTCCCATAATCCTCGTCCGAAAGTACCGGCTCTCAATTTGTTGGTAGTTCCGTAATAAATTTCCAGCTCGGAAACAACAACATTAGGTAATCCGGTGTTGAAAGATGCCCAGTTAGTAACACCATCTTTAAAATAAACACCTACATCTGTGCCAGCATATAGATTTTCGGCGCTTAAAATTGATTTATCATATACTATAGACATCACCGGAAGATTAGGCAGCCCGGTTGAAATATTAGTCCATGAGGTTCCTCCGTTTGTAGACTTATAAACTTTTTCTCCGGCAGTATAACCTCCGTAAGTTATCCAAACTGTATTTGGATCATTATTCTTTACCGCAATGTAAGTTATGCTGTTTGAAGTAGTCGGAGGAGTAACAACAGTCCAGTTAGTTACGCCGCCATCAACAGTCTTCCACATGCTGGTCCCTGATGCAGCATACAATACATTAGCATTGGAGGGAGCAATTGCAATCGCTCTTAATTTGTCACCTGCGCTTAACACCTGAGAAGCGCTCGTCCAGCTGTCACCTCTGTTCACTGTTTTCCAGACTTTATCATATCCTGCAAAAAGCGTAGAGCTGTTCGCCGGACTCATTACATATGGTGCAACCCAAGCACCTTCCGGTTGTCCGCCGGGGATATTAGCCGATATATCAGTTGGAAAGGACGCGCCGTTATTTATGCTTCTTGAGATCTGACCTTCAACGTAGGTTGCATACATGTAAGTAGTTGTTGACCAATCCACTATACACTCCATCCCGTCTCCTCCTTTTACATCAGTCCATGCACCGATGTTGAATAATTTTGATCCGTTATCCTGAAGTCCCGTTATCGTTGTAGTAGCGTTTGTCTGAGATACACCGATCCTGTAGAGTTGGCTTATTACCAGTCCATTTGACAGATCAGTATAGTTAGTTCCTCCGTTAACTGTTTTATAAATACCTCCGTCATTTCCTTCGAAAAGATTCGTACCGTTTTGAAATGCAAGCGCGTGTTTGTCTGCATGAACAATAGAAGGCGGACTGGCACTCCAGTGAGTAACACATGTCCAGTTAGCTCCGCCGTTCACGGATTTCCATGAGTTAACTCCTCCGATAAAAACCGTGTTTGCATTGGTCGGAGAAGCAGCAATACATAAATCGTATGTGCCCTGACCTGTGTTTGGACCTGAACCATCAGCTTCATAACCTAACATACTTAGATTCCCGAGGTTTACCTTTGTAAAAGATGCACCGCTGTTAACAGATTTGTAAACACCGTTTAAACCACCTGCAAGATTAGCTGTAAGGAGATAAACAACATTAGGATCTGCCGCTGTTACTGCAAGCTCAGTTCTGCTTGCATCAGCTCCGCTTCCAAACTGAAAGTCAGTCCATGTTTCGCCTGAGTTTGCTGAAGACGCAAAATACTGTGTACCTGTAAAATCCTCTGCTCCGTACATGATAGCAGGATTACCCGGTTTAAATGCAAGACGCCAGCACTTGAATAAATTATTAGCTTTTTGAACCCAGGTAGTGCCACCGTTAGTAGATTTATAAATTCCGTCTGTAGTTGAAGCAAATAGTATCTGCGGATTAGTCGGATGAATCAAAAGGCTATACAATTTTTTAGCCTGACTTGTTGTATAAGTAAGCCCTGTTGTTGTCCAGGTCGCACCGCCGTCAATAGATTTCAGAACACCAATACTTGCATTATCGGCGCTTTGCCCGCCGCTCAGTGTCCACAGACTTCCTCCGTCGCGGTCACCTGTAGCAATATACAATATGTTAGTGTTTGTGTAATCAACTACAATATCACTGACGCCGATAACTGTCTGAGTATTATTGAGTATTGTCCAGTTAGTTCCTCCATTTATTGTTTTCCATATTCCGCCGGAAGGACTGCCAACCCAGAAAGTATTGACGTCCGTCGGATGGAATGCAATGCAGTTAATTCTTCCGATACCTGCATATCCTCCGGCAGAAGTAGTGGATCCAAGACTTGTCCAGGCAACTGAATTATCTGTTTCTTCAGGATTCCTATTCTGTAAATATTTTGCATATTCGGTTTTGGAATCTGTCTTTGGAAATTCCCCTGTATTAGGATTTACTCTTTGCTCCCAGTAATATTCCCAGCGCTTGAATATCTTCCAGCCCGGTACTTTTTTCTTGACACCATTTTCCAATACAAATCCGCGATCAACATTTTTTGACGCCCAGTATGCATTCATAGCGTCCCGTATTTCAAAAAAAGTGGAATTGCTGTTCAGGTTATATTGATCAATAACCGATTGTGGAATGTCCTGCGCAAATGCTTCATGTGAAATGAAAAAATTTGCGGTTGTGATAGATAAAGCTAATACTAACAATAGAACTTTGTACTTACACTTCATTACTGTCCCTTTCTTTTTAATTTTTTAAATAAATTTAACTATTGAAATTTTTAATGTTGTGAACTTAAGCTTTCTTCACTATCGGAAGGTGAATTCATTGCTCTTATTGAATTGAATGAGAGCTGACGATAAACTTTTTGGGGTCAGCATTTTGAATAATATTTATTTATGCGGGTGTTAAATAAATGTAATGTAAATAAAATCTAAAATACATTCATATTATTTTAATGGTACACTTTGATACACTACGGAGTTTACTGATTAGATTACTGCGGACCGCAATAATTAATTTTATTTTGCTGACTTTGGGAATAAAAACAGCAAAGGACCTCTGTACACGACAATTTATTTTAACACATAAATTGCTTTCTTTTTTTTACCACAAAGCACACAAAGAAGGCGCAAAGAACACAAAATAATTACTAAAGAGTAGGGATTGTATATTTTTTAAAATAATCTTTGTGAGCTTTGTGCATACTTTGCGTCCTTTGTGGTTAAAAAAGTTTTTGCCATGTACAGAGGCAAAGGACCTCAACTAAAAAAGCAATTCTGATGATCTTATTTCAAATACCTGCACAATGGTTGATTTAGCAACCTCCGGTTTCTCTTATTTAATTATTATTGTTTCTTACTTCAAAAGCAACATCTTCTTCGTGGCAATAAAACCATCCGTCTCCAGTTTATAAAAATAAATCCCGCTTGATAAATTACTGCCATTGAAGTCAACGGTATATCTTGCCTGATACTTTAAACTCATTATTAAGTAACCGCATGATTTCTCTTCCGAGTAAATCATAAACAATTAATTTTACATTTCCATCTTGCGGTATGTCAAAACTGATCTTTGTAAAAGGATTAAACGGGTTCGGATAATTTTGTGAAAGACTGTATTCAGCCGGAATTAATGTTTCACTTTTGTTTATCGTTATTACTGTGTTCCCGAATACTTTTTGAATGTCGTTATTTACAGTTTGAATATGTTCGGAAATATCTTCCGGTCTATATGTTTTATTAACAGCTTTTAGAGTTTTCATAACAGCTAATTCTTTCCTGGAAGTTAAATCTCCGTTTTCGGATTTTTCTTCGAGCAGTTTAATTTTAGATTCGTCTTTTGTTTTTTTAGTTTCCTTGAGTTTAAAAACAGCTTCATTGATTTTTTTCCTCTGCTCATTGGTAAATCTCTTTTTATTATATTTATCATCAGGCTCATCGTCAATATCTTTAAATTCGTAATTTGTAATTCTCAATTCGTAATTTTTTTCTCCTCCTCCGCTCCCCTGTAAAAAAAGACTCGTTGCGGCATAATCCCATCTTGCTAGCAATCCGTCATAAGAATAAGGGTTCTCTTCAATAATCTGCTGAAAACCGTTTAATGCCTGCTGATATTGCCTTAGCCTGACTTTGCATTTTTGAATTAAATAAAAACAACTTGAAATCATTGCATCATTTGACGGATTATTCAATATAAGATTTTCATAAAATGTTTTCAGATTTGTTGATGTCTGAATTGATGTATCCGTTAATATTGTTGCAAGGTATAATTTTGAAAGTGCTGAAATACTTTCAATGCTGTCCGGATAACTTTCTATTAACTCATAACATAAATTTTTTACCGTATCATAATTTTTAAATCTCATCTGAATACAAATATTATTATATAAATCCACGTTCGTTGTAGTAATCTCTTTTTTAAATTTTTTAAATCCAAAATCCGAAATCCCAAATCCCAAATTTTTTTCTCCTCCTCCTTCTCCAAAACCTCCAATGACGGATATTGTATCATACAAATCATAACCTATATCTGCAATTTCTTCACTCTCGGGTTCGTACGCTTCGCAGTTATAGGGAAGAAAGATAAATTTAATTAGTGTTCCCGACGCTCCGTTTCTCACCTGATCTTTTGGAAGAACCGGATCTGATATTACATTTCCATTTAGCTTAAAGCAATTTCCAACTGCATTGGTAGTACCTGCACCTGAAGGAAAATAACCGTTTAAATGATAATTCGTTATAGGATTAGTTGAATCCATATTAAAATAATTGACCCCGTTGCTTAAGTAAAAAACTGCACCCTGCACATTTATATTATCCGAAGGAGAGCTTGAAGTATTGGTAAGAGTATTTGCTCCGGCAATCAGGTATTCAGTGCTTGTGCTTAAATTTAATACGCTTCCGCTTGAAGCAAGCAGGGCTTTGGATTGATTCGATGTATTCGAAATTGAATTACTATATAAATCCACATGTGAATTCATACTGTTCATTCCTGTTGAAAATCCTGTAATTGTATTATATCCGATCACACCGCCTGTAATAGTTGACAGCATAATTCCGGTAGCATAACCGTTTGATGTCATTTGATTATGCTGTATGTATAAAGGTAATGTATTATTAGTGAAACCCTGAACCTGTATTGCATTTGCACGGCTGTTGTTCATTACAAAAGTATTGTAATTAATGTAGAGATTGAAGTTTTCATACAGCTCCTCAGTAGCGCAGGAAGCATTGATCCCTCCTGCGGTATCCGTATCCAAAATAAATGCATTATTTCTTATGTCAGCAAGCGGACAATTTACCATCTTCAATGCAAAGTTTATTGCAGGCGAAGCGATGTTCTCATACTTTGATTCATAAATTTTTACAACAGAGTAATTGAATCTCATTCCGCTCCAGTTATGACCACCGGGTCCTTTGAAGTTATTCTTTTCAATAGTATTGCATGCGTTTGCCGGATTATCGCCTGAGTAAAATTGCGCGCTGTCCATGATGATAGTTGCAGAGTCTGCAAAGCTGACCACATTATTATGTCCGGCAAACGTAATATCTATTCCCCTTGAGATAACAGTGTCCTTACAGGTAAATGACTGAGCAGTCATTATTTCATCTGTAACTAAAGTCCCGCCCTCCTGCATCACGGGTGCTATCTTGTACAGCTTTCCTTCTCCGGGCAAATACCAACCGAGACTTAAATAACTATTTGACAATTTATCAAAAGTAATTATCAAAGAATCATTTTCTAAATTATAAATACTCCAGTTATTAAACCCGGAAAAAGATGAAGAGCCGGAATCGAGTTTTATTTTTACAAATCTCCTTCCTCCATTCTCATCAATATTGGTTGAATCATTTAAGAAAGGTGAGCATCTACGGTTGATGATCATAAAATATTTCGTATTCGGCTCGCTGTTCTGAAATGTCGCAACATGCAAATATCTGTCAAATTTACATTCGAATACTGTCCCTGAAACATTTGAATTGGGGTTGTTTTCATTACATGGAGGAGGGCTTCCAAAAGGTTTGTAAGTCACTACATCTGAAAAATAAGTTTGGGAATAAAGATCACTGTATTCATTGCGAAGAATATAACTTTGCCGGTTTTCATTATCGAAGCTCATTATATATGGTCCCCATTTTTTTAATTTCATGTTTATTTTTTTGATTGCATCCCATTTGTTCTGGCCATAAACATTAGAAGCTCTTATCACCGAAGGAAGACCGGGTTCTAAAAACCCGCGAAAGTAAAAACTGCTGCCATATTGACCAACGGATGGAAATGTAAAATACATTATACCTTTGGCTCCATAGCTTACTGCAAGATTAGTTATTAAATTCAACTCTTCATTCGACGGTTCTTTAAGCTTATGTGTTGAAATGAAGTGAAGATGTGCCTGGGCTAAATTAATACTGGGAACTCCCGATTCCTTTGATATCTCATCATTCAGCTTCATCATGTGAGTGAATTTAGTCCCTCCTAAACCTTCATCCAAACTACATTGAAGTGAATCATCATATATCGAAGGTGAATTTATCAAGTGGCTTAATATTCCAGTTGAAGAGTTGTAATTTCCGTTATATAAAGTTGAAGGATGATGTGACCTTTGACGATTAAGATGATAATAATCTGTGGTTTCGTTTCCTTCCCATCCCTCAAGAGCATAAACATTACTAAAATAAGTTTTCAATCCGGCTTCCTGAATAAGATATTTATTTATCTGAGAGGCAGTAAATTGATGATCAGGGTAAAGAGGAGTATGAACTCTGAATAAATCATAATTTAAAGCGACCATCAATGAAAGTTGATTATCTGTAATTTGCTTAATCTTTTCGTTTACATATTTTATACAGGGAATAGCGCTAAACTCAAATTCCTCTATGTAAAAATTTCTAATGTAATTCGGGTTCTCTAACGCAAGATTGCATTCCCAGCGGATCCATTCTCTTCCCGATTGTTCATAATAACCATTAAGAAGATCATGTGCTACTTGATTCTCAACTCTTACCCTATCAATCCACATTGCACACTCTCCGTAATACCAAATTCTGAAATCTACCTTACAATTTCCATTTCCGACAAATGCACTATCGGGATTGAATTTACCTCCGGGAGAAATAATCAAATTTGTATCGCCAGTTTGAGGAAAATATTCTTCCAGATAATTTCCATGATATATACTATCTATCGTCTTCTTGAAATTGCTTATTTTTAAGGTTACACTTTTGATTGTATTTTCATTAAAATCTAGAACAATAATCTTACACACTGGTTTATTAAAATTACCCGGATTTGCTGCAAAGCTTGAATCAATTCGTATTCGCGGCAAAACATACCATTCATGTGAATCATCATTTTGTTCGTAATTCCATCCGCGATTGATTTGCTCTCTGTTTGCTTTAAGGTCTTTCACTATCCATCCGGAATTTAAAGACGGATTGCCTGGATTCGGCTGGCAGTATCGAACTTTTTCACCGTCCCCGTGAATACTGTTGTCAACCGAATCATGAAAATTTCCGGAATCGTGCGTTGTGTAAGTATAAAACCAATAATCAGCGTCAGCTATAGTTTTTTCACACTGATAATCCGACCTTTGCCCCCATGCAAGATAGGATATCTTAGGTCTGTCCATGATTGTCTTTAACCCCTTATCCTCATAATTATTTGCCATAAGACTTTTTATTCCATCATAGTACAAGGAAGAATCGGTAAAAATTGAATCATGAATTTCTCCTCCATATACACTATGAATCCATCCTCCTGTGAAATAACCCGAATATTTATGCCATGTATTTAATTTTAAAGTATCCTTCAGAAGAATATTACTCCCTGCCCATGCATCATCCATTATGCCAAGAACAAAACTATCCAAAGGGTTTACTGTGGTGGTTTCAATTTTCGAATTGATTTCATTTTTATTATTTTTATTAAAGAACAAAGAAAAAACTGAAACAAAAAGTATTAATGAAATTAGCAACTTACCCTTGATGAAAGTAAATTTTTTGTCCATAATTTTTAAAATTTAATTTTTCTATTATAATTTGTTTTAACACATAAACTTCTTTGCTCATCGAATTAATATCATTTTCTTTGTATCTATTATTTCTCCATCAATAAATAAACTGTAAAAATATATTCCGCTTGTTAATTCCGAACCGTTAAATTCAACTTCATATTTTCCTTCATTTTGTTTTTTGCTGACTAAAGTTTTTATTTCTCTTCCGTTAATATCAGTAACTTTAAGTATGACATAATCCGTTTTTCGTAATTCATAATTGATTATTGTTTTTGGATTAAATGGATTTGGATAATTTTGATATAGTATAAAATTTTCAGTAATTGCAGTAGTATTATTTTTTATTTCTGTAAATGTAGTATCTCCACCTACAGTTGTATGTATTCCTGTGGGAGAAGTTCTGTAAGCCCATCCAGTAATTTTATTATTAAAAATACAGTAATCATACGACCCTATATGAATGCTTGTATCAGGAATTTGATAATACCAGTTTTCACCCTGATTGGTTGTTCTATATAATATTCCTCGAAAGGAATTGTTTGGAAGGAGAACGCTCCCTCCCACTGACCATATAGTATCTTTATTAATATTGGAAAACCTGATAATCTGAGAAACAATTATCTGTCCACCTTGAGGTAATGCTTGGTCCATCCAATTCAAACCACCATCAGTTGTTTTTCGAAATCCAAATCCTCCGCCTGGAACTCCGCTTTTCCATCCAGTCAGACTATCAGCACAATAAATATCAGTAAAAGGTCCTCCGGAAACTTGCGTCCAGTTTACTCCACTGTTTGTAGTTCGATATAGCTGCCCTGAATTTCGACTCATAAATCCAAAGTTCCTGTTTGCAAAATAAATGTGATCGGGATTTGTGAATCCACCACTATATTGCTGCTGCCAGCTTGTTCCTCCATTTGTTGTTCTAAATACTCCGCCTACTAAATCCTCCCTATCTACTAACCATATCGTATCATTATTCAATACCATCATATTTTGGGGAAAAATTCCTGAAGTACTAACGTTAAACCAGTTCGTACCTGCATTAGTGGTTTTCCAAAATAAATTACCACAGGCAAAACCAGTATTTAAATCTATAAACTGTATATTATTGAATCCTCCTATAATATTAGTTGAACCTTTATAAATTACTGACCAATGATCACCTCCATTTGTAGTTTTTACAATATAAGCTGAATCATTCGCTGTATAAGGAGTGACTGCATATCCAATTAAACTATCAAGAAACGTTATGGCTGAGATTGGTCTATTATTAATAAATGGCAAAAACTGCTGATACCAGCCGCTAGTTGGATTATGAGCGAAGTTGAATCCGATGATGAAAGAGAGAAGGCTGATGTAGAAAAGTAAAGTTGAGAGCTTATTTAAAAACTTATTATCCATAAGTCAAAGTTTTTTATTTCAATTTAAGGAGGATGTTTTAATAAATCAATTTTTATCATGATTAGTTTAGTCATACAAAAATAGCACATCTTATTTTTCAAACCTATGATACAGGTCATAAAATGGAAATTTATTTAAGTATACTGCCGTTTTAAAACTCCGCCATTAACTTTGTTAATCCGGGAAAACGGCGTTATTAATTCCGCCGCTAGTGTTGATAATCCGGCGGTCAACCTTAATAATCCTGCGCTAAAGATGTTAAAATTCAGAGCTCACAATAAAAAAAGGACTGATTGAAAATTCAATCAGCCCTTACTTTATAATATGTTGCTTTATTCCTTACCTGTTCAGAATCTTCTTTTGATTTATTAGATCTTCATCTTTTCTTATTTCAGGAAGCTCTTCACTACTGATTCTGTTTTCATTTATCTCTTTAACTTTTCTCTCATATAAAATCTGGTTATCACTAACAAAAGCAGCCGGACCTGCGCCGGGAGGTACTGACTTAGTAACAAAATTAGACGAGTTGTTATACACTATCAAAATATCTGAAAGATCTACAAACCGGTCTCCTGTGAGGTCTTCCTTGATAAATCCTGTGAAAAAGTTTATGGCAAAGTTATAAATATTTAAAAGATCAACCAATTCGATTGTACCATCCTGAACTATCTCTCCACTGTAAATACAGTATTTAGATCCTTTTAAGATAGTATTGCTTCCGTATGCTTGCGAAGACGATGATGTAAAATCATAGTTAAAAGCACCGCCCTGTGTATAAGATTCACCTCCGCTTTTACTCCAGGTCTCAAGTATGTTCGATCCTTTTACAACAAGATAATATGTTCCGGTAGGTGCATTATTGAATGTCACTGTAGCTGTTTGTGTAACAGAATCAACAACACCTTTTCCCGAATCTACAATTGCAAAAGGTGAAGATGTATTTCTTAAATAAAATCTGGCAGTATCCCTTATATTCAGTCTGTTTGTCAGTGTATCATAATATCCTTCCTGTACGAGCTTTAAAGCAGCCGGCACCGCTGAAGGTGGGGCAGTGTTCAAAACACAAATACTGTCTAAGTAAAGATTATTTCCAAAACCGCTTCTCGCTCTGAATTTGATTTTGTTTGTTCCGGCTGGAAGTGAATACCTTCTTGTAACCCACTGACCGCTTGACGGAGTATATGCTGTACCCGATGCTGCTGCAGTATTTAGATTTCCGTTTATATTATTGCCCCAAAATTTTACAAGCTGAGAATAACTTGTTCCGCCGTTTGTAGATGTCAGTACTTCCAGTGAATCCGTGCTTCCGTCTGTATAAGGTGCATAAGCGTTATCAAATCTTAAGGAATCTCCTGCAACTGTGCTCCCGAATGTCTTGGAGACAAGTGATTGGCTGCCTGTTGATGCCTGTGCAGTCCAGAAATCATATTTAGCACATCCGGTCCCGATACCATAGCTGCTTTGTGTAACTCGTGACCAGTAATTCGTTCCGGAAAATTCAAAGTTCCAGCCTGTCGGCGGAAATGTTCCGGAGAAAAATCCCTCTCGCAACGATCCGTCTATAATAGAGAAATTTAAAACTGCAGTAGCGCTTAACTCATGTCCGGCTGAATTATTTTGAGCCGATATTTTATAATAAATTACATCACCCGGATTCACATCGGAATTAATGGAATTGAATAATGCCGAATAAATATTTCCTGAAGTATTTATGAGTTTAAATTGTCTTGAAAGCGTAACTGAGTTTATGTTCCAGTTTACCCAGACTGAATCAAGCGGAAAGCTTGACGTAACCGTTGAAGTTACTGTTGCAGGCCACGCTGTTTTAAGCATGTCCGCAAGCGGCACATGATTTATGTTTGGCGCGTTTGTATTTGCTATAGTAAAGTTTGTGTTTGAAATATCGAAGAATACATTTCCCACTGACTCAACTTTTATTCTTGCCTGTGCAGTACTTACAGCGGGAATAGTAACATTTTCAGCTCCGTCATTTGAAGTATTCGATAATAATGTTGTAGCAAACGTATTGCCTCCGTCAGTTGATAACAAAATATTTACCAATGAACAGTTTATCGGCGATGCTGTTGTATTCGCAACATTCCAGGTAACGGTCTGTGAGCCTGCGTTCCATGTTACGTTTGAATTCGGCTGTGTGACAACAAACGGTCCGGCTGTTGAACTTACATTGAAAGAGATTGCACTATAATTTATTCCGCCGCCGCCTGCATTATTGTCTCTTGCTGTTAAACGGAAGTTTAAACTTCTTGTATATGTCGGTAATATTTCTCCGATAGTAGAGGTATTATTTAACAGATCACTTAACTTTGGAAAAGTTCTCGTTGGTGATACAACCGGAGTAAACGATCTGAATATCGGAGCATTGCCCGAAGGTGATGTTGGAGCTCCGGCCGGTCCAAGATCAAATTCTTCCCAGATGTAAGTTAATGAACCGGGAGTTTCGGTATCTGTTGCAGAACCTGTTAAAACAAATGGTGTACTGATTGGAATTGTAAAACCACCTGCCGGAACTGTAACTGTAGGCGGTGTATTGCCTGTGTTAGTTATTACAGGACAGGAATTTCCTCCGCCCGTTTGTGTAAACGCCGTGATCTCACCAACATTTCCAATATGAAATAACGCATCACTGTTTGGCTGCAGATCCTGAGGACTGCAGATCCCTGCATAGCCCATGATTGTACTTGCGCTTCCGGGTTCCCATGCAGTTGATGCGTTCCTGTTGCCGCCGGCACAGCTACCTGCATTGCCGTTAAAGGAATGATTTCCATTGAACTGATGTCCCATTTCATGCGCAACATAATCAATATCATAAGGATCTCCAAAAGGTGACGGTGATCCGGTAACTCCTCTTGCTTTATTACTTGAATTACAGACTACTCCCAGCCCCGCTACACCGCCGCCGCCGGTACTGAAGACGTGACCGATATCATAATTTGCAGAACCAATTACGTTTGTAAGGTTTGTCTGATTTTGTCCCAGCATTGTACTTCCATTACCATTTGTATATGGATCGGTCGCAGAATTTGTATAAACGATAGAAGTATTGTTTGCAACAAGAGTCATTCTCACAGAAAGATCTCGCTCATAAACTCCGTTGACACGGTTAATGGATGTAACGATAGCCGCCTGACCTGCAGCTACTGTTCCTCCGAAAACTGCAGTATACTCACCCGTTGCAGCGCATGCAAGACGGTAAGTCCTCAGCTGCTGTCCGGTCATATCGAAATTAAAATTATTTAGAAGATCGGTATTATTCGATACTTCAGTCACAAGACATTCAAAAAGATAGCTGCTTCGATAGTCTGATTTATAAAAGCTGATATAATTTTCTGTATTGTCAAGGCTGATGGGATCAATGAAATAATCTCCATTAGGCGTCAGAACCATTCCGTGAAAGCCCAAAGCTGTAACGTCAATTTTTCCTACTGCATAGGGATCATCTATACCTTTCACATTATAAGTTTTAATTTCAGGAAACTGAGAAGCAAGTCCCGGCTCCATCATGGAATATTCAGTGACAAAAAATCTTGACAAACTACCGTCCGGCTTTGGCAATTCTAACGTCTGAGGCGAGTTTACTGCCCTGTCGGAGAATTCAAAAGGAGCCGACTGCAAAATGTTTCTTAACGAGTTTAAATTTAAATTCAGGCTTCTGTATTTCAAAGGCATTGTCCTTTTCGGATCGATGCTGCTTTTATTTATTGCCTGAACATCTGTCCAGACAGTTTTATTCTGGGCAAAAAGCTGCTGTTGTTTAATTGCTATTCCTTCTAAGCTAATGTTCAAGTTAAGAAAAGAGAAAATGCATAAAGCAATTAATGAGAGTTTTGTAAATGTTTTCATT
>CAYNTN010000036.1:0-34457 GCA_964399995.1 uncultured Ignavibacteriaceae bacterium | reverse complement strand
TTTTTTAATTATGGTTCAGATAGATGAGCTTAAAGAAGTTTTAGGAATTGATTTGGCTGATACTTCGGATGATCACTATCTTATGAATTTAATCCGGAGAGCTACGGCAAAGCTGAACAGTTTATGTAACAGGCGATTGGAGTATAGTGTGAATACAGAGTTTTGTTATATGAATGAACAAAACAGTTTGTATCTTCATAACTGGCCTGTGTGGGAAATTTTGGAAATTCAGCAATTCAATTATGAGACAGCTGAATACGAAGATGTAATCCATAAACCAGGAGATACTATTGCAGATTCAGTTTGTATTTACGAAAGCAAGACTGCCGGCTTAATTGGTTTATTAAAAGATTATTCATTCAAAAGAAGTAATATTAAATTTAATATCAAAGTAAAATACAAAGCAGGTTACAAGAATGTTTTAGGATCCGGGAAGATTGAAGGAATTAGGTCAACAGATATTTCAGAAGGAGCCGATACATTATTTACAAGTGAAATTCGGACAGGGGATAAGATAGGTGTCGATAGTTATGAATACGTGGTTTCTGAAATAATAAGTGATATGATTATGAGATTTTCTTCTAACATTGAACAAAATTTCCAGGATGCCCAATACAGGATTAACAATGTACCCGGAGATTTGTCTGATGCAGTGTTAGTATTATCTGCTTCTGCATACATGTTAAGGAAGTATGAAGGTTATGGAACGGATCAGAAGAGTTTAAATTTTCTGTCGCTGACTGATAAACAGATACAGGCAATGATTGATGATAGCAGGTCGATACAGGTTGTGCAGATGAAGTTTAAGGAGTTTGATTTGAGCTCTGTGGTAGAAGCTTATAGGAGAGTGAATGTTTAGTTTCAAGTTACAAGTTACAAGTTACAAGTTACAAGTTACAAATTACGAATTACGAGTTACGAGTTACGGGAAACCTCAAAGAAATTTAGATAAAATAAATAAATGGCGACTGAAATAATTACGGGGATCATATCGCAGGTACCGGTACTGGCGCTGATTGCTTATATCTGGAAGATACATACGGAAAAAGTTACTAAACTGGACGCCCGGGTTGAGGAGATTGAGAAAAATTATTTGAATCGTTTTGATGATCTTAAAAAAACTATTGAAGAAAGATTGAAACCAATTAATGAGAATATTGCGATGCTGGTGGAGAGGACGAAGAAGATATGAGATTCAATTATCAATGTTCAATGTTCAATGTTCAATGTTCAATGTTCAATGTTCAATGTTCAATGTTCAATATAAAATTCTCGATCCCAAAATTGCATACTGTTTGGGAACTTGAGTTTAACAAAGAATAATATTTAATTAATCTTTAGAATTCAAATCAAGGGTGATAAATATTTTGAAACCAATTGATATTGTTGTTTATCAAAGGTCAAATTATAACCCTTAGGAGGCGCGATAATATGATATCCATTTTCATGAAACTGAAGAAACTGTGTATGAAAATAAGAACAATATGTCATCGATATTATTAATGATTGATCCTCCTGCACTATCGGTTATAGATATGGATGTATCGGAAGAAAAGACTATACTTGAAACATCCAATATACCATTCTTGACATTATTCAGATTATTCCAAGTTTTTAATTTTACTGAATTAGCTGTTAAATCTTCATCAGTACCAGTTTTAAGCAAAACAAATATATTAAATGATGCAAGACTAATTGTCTTTAAATAAAAAATATAAGGGAAATTTTCTTTCTCAATCTTGAAAGTAATTGTATTTCCATTTACTGACATTTGATACCACTCATTTGGAAATTCATATTTGGCGCTGAATAATTTATTGTTGATAGTAGTTCCATCGCTAAGACTGTCTTGTAAACATGTTGTTGCATCGTTTCTTAAAGTTTCCCCTCCATCCTTAGAAGTATAGCTTAAATGAAAAATAATATCACTAATTGTATCATAATCAAATGACCTGAATTCATTCGGTAATCTTAATCTCCATTTACTTATTGCACCTGCACCTTCAAAAGGCAGATATCTTTCATCTTCAAAATTCAGCTGAAATACTCCGCTGTCATTTCTTCCTGAACTTGTGGCAATAGACTGTATTGCACACAAATTATATGCAAATCTCGTATCAGTGCTTCCGTCTTTTTCTTTATACTCACTTGATGTTGACGGATCTTTTCTGAATTTATTTTCTAGCAGTGTCAGAGTACAATTCAGATTGGTATAAGGTCCCGTAACACAAGGAATAGTAAGCGCTACTGATTTTATTCTCCTCTGATAATGTCCGGGATAATCAAGATCGAAAATAGCTTCGGGCAATGTAACGAAACATTCTCCTGTCTTCCTTAACATTATCAACGCGGATGGATCAAGCAATGCAAGCGAAATATTTTTTGTAATTTCAAACTGTCTTTTGTTTTGTTCATAGTAAGACATTTCCATTCGCTTCAAATCATAAAGTAATTTCTCTCCGGCAAGCAGACCTTTTTTCAGGCTGTCCCAATAGCCGTACTGAATAAACGTCTGGGATGAATTTAATTCATATTGGAATGCACGCTGTGCTCTCTTCGCACAATCATAAGCGAGCTGATAAGATTGAAAATATAATTTAGATATTTGTGTGCTCATCCATTTATATAATTCCTCATTTGTATATTTGCCGGTCATCCATTCATAAACTTCTTTACTTTGCTCAATTTGAAGTTCTGTATTCTCCAGATCTTTTTCTGCAATTGCTTTACGAACTTCCGCTGCTGCAATTTGTTTGTCGTATTGTTCCATTTCTTTAGTTGCGAGATCTTCCTGGAGCTTCCAGTCGTCCCAGCGACGGTCGTAGCCAGCGTTAATGGAAGATTTTTGAGCAGAATTTGAATATGAGTTTGCGAACATTCTCAATACTGTGGCGGCAGAAGTAACACTATGCCCCCAATGAATGCCACCGGTCTCTGTCTTAATACCAGTAGCCGACAATTCAATATCAGGAATAGAATAAAGTGTTGAAGCAAGTGAATCGGTAGATGAGGCTAGCACAGAGAAAGTATTTGATAAGTCAAGATATGATAAGTTTTGACTTTCCTTTTCAGATATCTTTTCTACTTCTGAATAGTAATTATACCTTATTTCAGCTATCTCTTTTGATTTTACTAATGCGTCATAAGATTCCTCTGCCTCATCAGCTTGTAATTTTTTCAGATCTTTTGTTGCCTGCAATAAGCTCAATTCTTGACTTGCTCTAAGCAATGAAAGTTCTTCTGCATTTTGTTTTTCTAAAACAGACAAGAAAGCATTTCCAAGTGACTGAACATCTGAGCAAAACTGAACTGCTTTTTGAATAAAAAATCTAAAGCGATAACTTGGTAAAGGTGAGTTAATATCTGAAAGAACTGTACCAAGGTCAATACCGGCTGCTTTTGCACTAATCAATAATGCGGGATCAATTGCCGGTTCATATATAGCAAGTGAGCGAGTTACTCCTTCAATATTCATCGAGTTCCGTATTTTAAATAATCGATCATCGATTGTATCCCAATATTTCAGGAGATTATCATTATTAGGAATGCAGAAATATAAATCTTTATAAATACTTATAGAAGGAACCGGAAATGTTATGCCCCAGCCAATAGAGACAGTAGTGATATATGTTTCTATCTCCTCAACCAAATAGTTGGAAAATTCATCGAGATTGCCGTTCATATCATAATATGTCTTGTCTTCAGTTTGAGTTGTTGGAATTTCTTCAGGTTTGTCTCCCAATATCTGCAGTGCAAGTATGTAAAGTTGAGTGGCTTCATTAATTGTTTCAATAGTATCAATACTGAAAAGATTGTCGCCCCATGCGATCAGATTATCGAGGTATTTCATTACTGTATTTTTCATATAAGCAGAAATTCTTAATTCAGCTATTACGTGAGGTTCAAATGGATTAGCCTTCCAGGCATCTAGTTGTGAACCTACCTCTTCATCTCCGCTATTTAAGGCAAGCATTAAATCATAAATGGAATCTAAGTCGGTTTCCTTATAAAAAGGCTTTAACTGCCAATACTTTTGCGGAGCATTAATTGAGCTTCTGTCCAAAGGATTGAAAATGAAATGATACCATTCCTGTGCCTCTTCAAATCTTTGTTCCTGGCTTAAGTAATCTGCAATTATCATAGGGATATGGTAAAAGAACTCCCAATTATACCTATAAAAAGGCGTTCCATAATCAAAATCGAATTGATCGTAAGGATATGGTTGTTCTACAATTTCAGTTGGAGAATATGCTTGTGAAAAATCCCACACTGAAGAAAATTTTGTCTGTAAATCCCGACTAAACATTGTTGAAATGTCACTAGTCTGCAAGTACTCTTTCAAGACATCCTTAATGTATGGGTGATAAACAGATATAAATCTGTAATGCCATGGATCCGTATTGGAAGAATTGCCAGAAGTTGTCGCATTAGTGTAATATCTTACAAAATATCTTGCTTCTGTATCGCTGTCCATGTAGAAAAAATCATCCTTATAAGTAACGCCATCGAATTGGGAAGGAAGTGGAATTAAATATGCACTGGGAGTTTTTTCAAGTATTTCAATAGATAAAGGCGAATTGGTAAGCCAGAGAATGCCATGGTCTGTATTGGTAATAGGATCACCAAAGAGATTTCCATTTATCATATTATATTTTGTATAGGCCTTATTGGGCCAACCGACTATATCATCCGGTAAATCAATGGTATACTGCTCTTCTGATTTTAATGTTATTAATAAATTTGAATCATCAGTATCAAAACAAAATTCACCAATCTTGTTATACTCTTCAATTGAAAACTCATCTTCTTCACTTGTTTCGTATATTACTATTAATCCATTTTCAAATTCGACATCATAATCTTCATACTCTGATTCAATTGCCTCTATATCAATGACATTTCCAAATGGTGCTGGAAATTCACATACTACTTTTCTCAATTTTACAATAGCATTTCCAGTATTCTCAATTATTTTTAATAACAATTTATCATTTTCTTTTGAATTTACAATAAAAAAGTTACTCATTTCCAAATTAGTATCAAAAGCATAATACTTAACAGCAGCTTCAAAATTATCTGAAGAGACAAAATCGGTAGATATTTTTTTTGCTGTCCATTTATCAAATTTGTAAATGCTATAAGCTATGTTAATCTCATAATACTTAAATGATTCATCTCGATTATCTAAGTTTTCAATGAAGTATGATTCTGTTACAAACAAATCTTTTAAAGGCTCATTACCATAAAATTTCTTTTCAAACTCAACACTTGATAAAGCTTTTTCTTTAAACGTTAACCAAAATAAATATAACCTTCCATTATGTACAATTGGTGTAATTGTAGGTGAATCAATATCAAGATCTATTTTCTCCCATGGTGACCAATATTCAAGTTCATAATCAAAGGTTCTGAAATAGTATTCATAAGGATCATTCTGAGTTCTTCCAAACACGTATAAGATTCCAAGTAAATTAGATAATGGTGTATCAACATAAGTACTGCAAATAATTAAATTGGAAATATTTGATAAACTTTCCAAATATCTAACCAACCCCCTCTCCACATTCTCATCGTTTATCTCATCCTGCAGCAGCTCACTTTCAAGCTCTTCAAAAATTTCTGTCTTTGTAGTCCGTAATTCTGGCTCCAGCCAGTTTTCAGGATAAAGAAAAACTTTGCGGTTTGCTTCCCAGTATCTGTAAAATTTCATCCACTCCCATTGGTCTTTCTGCTCATCATTAAGTTCGACACCAACTTCCAAACCCATAAAGCTTCTTTGTATGAACATCTGTATAGAACTACATGCCTGTTTTATCCTTGCTGTTAGAAAGTCAGATTCCATTTGAACATCTATGAGAAATACATCCAACAGGTCATTCACATCTTCAATCGGATAGGATTTTGCTTCATAATCTTCTTCACCATAGATTTTTTTTCTCAACTCATCTCCCTTTTCAATCAGATAACCGGTCAGTGCGTCCCGCTGAATTGGCCGAAGTTTGTTTCGTAAACCGGGACCAACACTAAGCCATTCAGTTGTACTGTATTTTGACTTGGATGCCTTTTTAATATTTTCCGAATCCTCCTCCACAAGGTCTGTCTTCGACCAACTCCACAATTGTTCCGCAAATATACCTGCTTTATCTGTAAGCTGCATGATTTCATAAAATTTATAAAATGCCTGACCATTTCGAAAATCTTCTGCTTTTAAGTTATATGCATCGGCACTTGCTAAATATTCTATATCATCCGGATTCCAGGATGTGAGACTAGAAAGTTTAGTCTTTATGCTGGTTACGTCGGTTGAAGATGAAAATACTTCGGTGAGTAAATCGGTAAATATAAGATCCTCTGATCTGAAGTTTTTATTAATTATGGAAAACTCATACATGATTCTCCAGGGCTCAAATAGACCTGTCGCATCTAAATTATTAAGATCAAGCCAGCCAACTGTCCAGCCTTTTTCGTAAGCCCATTTTGTTTCTTCATTTGTAAATCCAAATCGTGAAATAACAAGCAGCGCCTTATGTAATTTTACATATGTCTTATATTGCGCAGATAAGTCTGAACTTAAATTCTCATTATCCGAAAATACATGACTTAGAAATGAACTATTGAGAAAAACACTTGCAGCAAATTTTGAACTGTCATCCGGGGATTTCACTAATCCGGTAATTAAAGATTTTGAAGCAGCAACATCAGTATCAAATTCGCTCATTAATTCCTGTGCTAAATAGTCAACTCCCAGTAAATAAAAATTCAGCGGTTTTACTATATAATTATATTTTGCTTCCAGTTCTTCCTCCGATACAACAGCAGAGCTGGAAATCAAATTTAAATATACTTTATCAATCGATTCTTCAAAACCTGTATCAACGATAAAACTCAAATAGGATTTTATAGTTACCTTATTATCTAATTCTGAAAATAAAGAGGTTCCTTTTATAATGTCAATAATTTCCTGTGCGGTCGAAGCACCTAAAATCTGTTCAAGATATGACTTTGTAATTTCACCCGTTGAATCGGTTATGTTTTCACTGTCAGCTTTTATTTTTATCAACTCCTCTTGAATTGTTTTAAGAATATTAATGATATTATCATCTGACGGACAAATATTATCATCTGCTTCAAACCTATGTGTGAATAAATAATCAAGCTCCAAAATAGAGAAATCCGAATCTTTTATTTTGCTTACATTTTCATAAAATTTTATTGGATCCCCGGCTAGATTTTTGAAAGGATTTACCGGTAAAAAATCGATTAATATAAGCAGCTCACTGATCTCAAGACCAAATGCTTTTGCTCCGGAGGCATGTCTGTGAATCTTACAAAGATTTTGAAAAGTTAAATTTGCACTGCCAAGACCCAGGTAATCTAATATTTGACTTAAATCGGATGTGCTTACATTGCATGCAGCTGCAATTGATGACAAGTAATTCGAAATAAAATAATCTCCGGCATTGGTTAGGGTTTCGATATCCAATTTTGTTTTATCCGAGCTAAGCTTAAATACTTCTTCAACCGGATTTGTAACTGCTTTATTCTGGAAGAGCAAATCATAGTATGACCTGCTTTCTGAATCATTAAGATCAATATCAGTATTAATGGTTGACCACCAGCTTAATAATTCAACCAGATCCTTTCCCAATTTTTCCTTTAAATATTTTGCAGTAAAAAGTTTGATAAAAAAATTGTCATTAAAATCACTTTCACCTGTCGCGTCAATGAATTTTCCTAAATCCAAAATATCCCATCCTAGTACTTTGATTAATCGCAAAAACCTATGTGTCCTTTTAAAAAAACTGTTTTCTGTGTTGATTAAATTAGCTTTGGAAATATCACATTCAGATGACGAATCAAATTCTATTGATATGTTACCATCAGGATTTAAGAAATTTACCTGAAGAAGCTTTAGTAATTCATCATAACTGATTCCTGTTAGTTTAAGAAATGTTTCAACATTATTTCTTGTACTGTCCCAACCTTCATCTGCTCCGTAAAAATCCCAGGAATCGAAGTCCTTTGAGCTTTCATAAGGTTCACCTGTATTTTTTACAAGATTCACTATTATACTATCATCACCTGCAATAACTTTTTTCTGATTTTCCGATAAGCCTAAATAAACTAAAGCAACAGATAAGTCGGTAGGTTCATTGGAGCCCCCAACATATTGAAGTGTTCTTAATACTTCATATCGTTTAAAACCCAACTTTTCAATATAAGCATCAGCTTCCTTATTCCAAAAATGAAAAGGCAACATGAAAGGATATACATCTTCGCTTAGAATTTTGTATGCGTCAGCATTTATGTGTTCTGGCATTGCCTGAAGTTCTTCAGTGGTACCCGTAGTTTGATAAATGTAAGTTGTACTTCTCTTATTTAGTAGCGCAACACCGTTTTCAAGAACTTCAATTACAAGATCAATATAAGGTAAAGCCGTATTTGTATTCTGACACGACAGCAATATATTACCTATATCGGGTCGTCTTTCAAGAAGAAGATCACATGGAGTCATTCCATCATCATTAGGATCCCTATTTATGAATTCCAGCAAGTCCACTAAATATGCTGCAGGACTCAGGACAGAACGGCAATATTCGCATTTACAATAACTTGTTGAACCAAACAATGTTTTCCAATCCGGTATTTCAATTTCATAACTCTTTGTATCTTTTTTCTTCCGCTTTTCTTCGCTGTTTTGTATTACCAATGGAGAAACTGATGCAACATCATCGGTTATCATTCCCGCTACAGCTGTTGCACCCAGCATCATATTTTGGGCATTAGAAAAAATATTTTCAGCAATACTTTCTGAACCCAATGATTCACCAAATTTTTTCTTAAATCCGTTGTTTGTATATTTAGAAACTATTTTGCTGGACGAATCAAAGTTATTATTTTTTAAAACTTTAATTTTATCATATTTATCTTCATCAGGTACTATCCGGTATAAACGCTGGTAAGTTTTTAATTCTTTTTTCGATGCATCGATATCAACTCCCTTCTCTTTAAGCGATGTTTCATTTCTTTTAAAATAAGTATTTATATTTGTCTTACTAATATCAAAATCAGATGCATTTTCAAAAAACTTTTTGACATTATCATCCGGATTATCCGCAAGTATTTTTCCTTTCACCTTTTCACCCGGAAATTCTTTTTCGAAATTCCGCATGAGCGTCTGCGCATAGTTATCTAATTTCTCATCATCTGTTTCACCCTCAACCGTAGACGGAAAAGATGTTTGATTTTCACTGATAAATGTCTTCCAGTCATCCTTGCTGTATAATGAAAACGAGCTTAATGAAGTAGTGTCATTAAGTTTTTGATATATTGATTTGATAATGGTCGAATGGTTAGCTGTGAGAGCACCAATCTGGAAAACAGTTTTAACTCCGTCAATTAGCCCGGAATCAAAATCTTTGTCTTCCTTTAGTGTATCGAATGTCTTTGTGTAGTTGTTTGAATTCTCATATAAAGTTACAAGAAATTTTTCCTTCTGAGTGTCATTCATTTTGGTAGAAGCAAGAATATTGTACATCGAAGTGGTATCGTCATTTGCTGTAAGGGTTTTCTTTGCGGCAGCGGTCCGAAGCTTATCTATGTTGTTTTGTATTGATGTATCATCTGTTTCAGTTTCGGAGATCTCATTTTTTGCGGCTGCGCTTTTGATCTTATTGCTCAATACTTTATCCGGCTGAATAGCCAGGTTACTTAAATCTGAGTTCAGCCCTCCATTAATTAATCCGAAAAAGAAATCTTTTGAAATACCGGTTTGATCTGAAAGTGATTCCGCACTAGACATGGCAGATAATTTTTTTGAAGTAACACCGGTTTTACCCGAAAGCAAGCTTATCTCATCTGAAGTGAGGGACGATAATTTAAGTCCTTCTAATTTTTGTGTAGCTTTTTCAGTTAGCTGGATGGATTCTGACGGTCCTTTATATTCTTTATTCCCGACAACTAACTGAATATATTTATCTTTCGATAAATTGAAGTATGTATCTGATGATGCAACCTCAGAATTATTTTCATATGCTCTTACTACTATATCCTTTGGTTCTGTTGAGTCCAGAATAATTTCAAAACTTCCTTTTTCATTAGTATTTGTTTCACCCAGCAGATCTTCAGATCGCAGATTTTTATTCAGAACTTTAATTGTTGCTTCGACTATCGCAGTACCGTCAGACTGCACAAGTTTTCCATTTATTGTCAGCTTATTTTCTTCAACTTTTGAATTATAGTGAAATGCAATAGACAATTCTTTATCATTTTTTAAATTCCAGGTGACTGATTCTTTTGTATCGTGAATTAATCTTCCTTCTTCATAGATCTTAAAATACAAGTCCGGATTTTTATCATTAAAAAGTTTTTTATAATATGTTAGAGTAAATGAAATACTGAATTTCCCGTCAGCATCTGTTGTGGAGCTTCCTATAGAATCATTGACAAGCAAATCTTTATCCCACGCCTCTACTTTAAGCGACTCAATTGGTTTCTGATTTAGGTCTGTTACTTTACCGGAAATTGTGATTGGTGCTCTGGCCATGATGATTTGATTTTAAGTGTTGAAAAAATTTTTAATTATTTTTGAAAAACATTAAGAATATCCGGTATTAAACTGCTTATCAAAGGTGACAGGATTACCATAGCTGTCTTGGCTGATTGAGTAATGCCAAGCGAAAGATTTAAAGTTTTTGAAATTTCCTCATACTTAAAAAGGAATTCATTTTCATTTTTTGCATCATTGATCGAAGATTTATTTTCAAGTATTTGTTTTCCGTAATACAACAAAGTAAAATGTGCAGGCAGATAAATAATCAGTATCAAACCGGAATTGAATAAACCCAGGCAAATAACAAATTCAGGCGGATATATTGATTTGTCATCAACAACTTTATTAAGCAAAATGGCGGAAATGACTGCAAGAGAGAGTATTACTCCGGTGAAGTTTATGATTGCATCAAGGTAGCCCTTCATTCTTTTATAAGACAAAATATCATAACACTTATCTTGAACCTTTTTCATTGATACTTTGCTGATCAGGATAGCTCCAAACAAATAATAGAGTCCGATAATTTGCCCGGCTTGTGTAAACCTTGGAAGTTTATTAATGTGGTTTGCAAGTTTTGAATTTGGAGGAGTAAGATACACCTTAAATGTGTGATCTGTAATTATAACATATCCACCAAATAGAATGAGAAGCGCAATGAAAGAGAGTATCACTTCTCTTCCTGATGCCAGTTCTTTCGAAAGTTTTGAGATTATGAATGTTGTAGGTATCAGCAAAATAAACCATATCACAGGTTGAATTATTACCATGGAAAGCCACAGCATATATGCGGGATTATTATTGAAGAAAACGTCTTTCTTTTTGACTAGTTCAAAAGTTAAATCAAATGAACTTGAGTCGCAAAACAACTCTTCATAAAAGAACCAGCTGCAGGCAACAACATAGCCCGTTATGCCGGCAAAGATCATTATGAATGAAATGTTCGAGATAAAAAACTTTTTCAGTTTATTCATGATTGGAGTTTCAAAAATGTTTTTTTATTATTGGGGAAACACTCACATACCATTCTTCTCAAACTCCTGATTGGAAACAAGAGCTCGGAGTATCTATACTCATCCCAGCGATGTCAGCCATGTTGCAGCAAGTGCAACAACTCCCATCAATAACACCACAATATTATATCCGAACTTTGCTCTGTCCGGACGAAGTTCTTTATACACCGGATAATTTAATTCTTCTGAAAAAATCTTATCGAGCTGATCACGTATTTTTCTTTCATTTGTTAATCCTTCTTTTATCATCAAGTAAGAGTATATTGTAAAAATTATTATGACTAATGAAATAATTATTTTTTCATTTGTATTTAAAACAACTTTCTGAATTCTCGGTAATAGAAATACTCCGCCAATTATGCTGATCATTATTCCGCTTGTCCAGCTGAAGATACGCCAGAGTTTTTCGAGACGCTGATTGAGTTGGTGGTTTAAATTTTCGATAACAAAATTTAGTTTTGTATTGTCCATGTTTTCCAATTTAAAATTCATTCATTTTCTTTCATATCTATGACTTTGATTCGCGCGGGGATCTTCTGGCCAATAATTATTGGGATTACGATATTCCGCTAAAAATTCCTGTTCTGTAATCTCGCCATTTCTAAATCTCAGTAACAAATCACTGTACTTGCTTTCTGGAAGATGTCCCATATCCCAATTTACTCTGAGGGACTTTATGCCATCAGTTTCAGTCATTCTCAATAATACATCATCCTCTACTAGAATTTTATTAGTGTTTGGATCTTTAACCGTTCCATCGAATGACATTTCAAGTGCACGTCTCCAGACCTCTTCTCTTTGGCCAGGAGCATAGCTAGGTCGGTTTCTTCTCCACCTTTCTGACAACTCTAATCTCATTTCCTCAGACATTATGGGGCCATAATAAGTCGTAGATTCTTGTATGACTTCTGTATTTGCTGAGGGAGATAATGGGGTTTTCTCTTTAGTGTTGTCAGAAACTTTAATTGGACTTGCATTACCATACAATTCAATAAATAAATCCAAGCCTAATCCTGATACAAAAGAAGAATCCAATGAGTCCGAAGCACTGTTGCCCTGCGACATATTATACACCAAAAAACCTGATGCACTTGGAGATTGAACCGCAGTACTCCAAGCTTCATTATTTTGCCTCAATTGCAATATTGCAATTTCCCTACGAGTATAAGCTTCATCGTTGAACGTCATTTTTTCATCCCAATATGATCTATTTGATTCATAATCGGACTGTGTAGGAGGTAATTCCGCCAACTGAAAACTAGAAGCATTTGTGCCATCGTCAGCGGGGCGCACTTGAAACGTATCTTTCTTTGAAGAGGTTGTAGGTGAGTTTGCTTCTATTGGAGAAGGTGTCTGTGTATCAGATTCATCGGGGGCATTAGATTTTAATAATAAAACACCAATTACACCTGCTTTTCCATTCGAATCGTAAAGATTAATTGGATTTGACTGAACATAACAATATAAATTCCATCCATCCTTTACCCCAATCGGATCCGCAGCAGTCCACCTTCCCAGCCAGTTCGCATAGTACCTCGCTTCATGATAATTAAACCCACTCTCTTCATCTCTCTCTTTGCCGGTATATCGGTATCTCTTCGCCGTTGCTTTTATATTACTATTCATTGCCTGATATGCAGTCGTTCCGTATGGATGATATTCTTCATAAGAAATAGCAATAGCATCATCACTTAATTCAAGCATTGCAGAACCGAGTTGATTACTGTATTGATATCGTGTCAACTGCCCTTCATAGTTGTCGCTTCCCTGTGTGCGAGTGTCTATCATCGCTATTCTTTGTTTGTCATCCATTACATGAAGCGTCTCTCGTTCAAGATTCATATTATCAGATAAGTCATATTCTCTATAAATTTCAAAGTTACCAAGATAAATACGTTCTTTTTTTCCCTGATTAATTTCAACAACCTTTCTAACTCTTATCCCTGATGAATCATAAACATAATAGGCATCACCTCCTCCGACTAAGTCTAAGTGACTCATTTGCTCTTTTGAATTCCATTCCATTAAAGATAAGTGAGGCATTGAAGTTATACTGCCATGTTCGTTGTATGTGTAACTATAAGTATCAGAACCTACTGTAGTTTTATTAAGTCGATTATTTAAATTCTCATATACATAGTCTCTTGTCCAGTTCCCATTAGTCGCTATATGCTTCATCTGTTTTATGTTCCCAACATAATCATAAGTATATTGCTGTGTGTAATTTCTCACTGCAAGCATATCACCCGGAGCATATTCTTTGAAGAAAGGAATGTCATTGTAATTGTCTGTTGTACCAAACTGTAATTGTCCTGCATGTTCCCTCCCTATTGATTCAATCAATTGATAAATTGCATCATAGGTAAATTTATTCACAGGCTCTGCAACCATATTATTAAAGAATGTTGTCGGCTGTGCTTTGTCTTCAATCTGTGTGATATTTCCCACTGGGTCATAAGTATAATTCAAATCCTGTAATTTACTTCGATCTGTTTTCTGAGTCATTAGATGAATCAGCCGGAAAGTCTTTTCATCATATTCATATTTTGTTTCTGTATCATTACCATAAGAAATATAAACCCGCTGACCTTTTTCATTGTAATCAATATTTGTTACAAACTCCTTTTCACCGCTTACAGCTTTCACATTTACGATTATCTTATCCAGCAAATTAGCTTCATTATACTTTGGAGTGAATATACTGTTATCGGGTGAAATGCTTTGAGTAATTCTATTTAGAGTATCATATTTATTTGAAGTTCTGTAAAAATCAGTCTCCATGTCCTGAGTTACATTCCAATCAACTTCATCCTTATAATTTTTCAAAAGCTGCCTCGAAGCTGAAAGAAGGTTCCCTTTGAAATCGAAAGATTCAGTAAGATCCTTAGATTCATTTGTCGCAATACCGGCGGCATCATATAATTTGTATGGCTTCCCGCGGAGATTCTTTGTTTTATCATCTGTAGCATCTTCACCGTATTCGATTATCTCAATGACTTTCTCATCAGCCGTATTTGTCTTGACCTTAGTTTTAACCGGTCTTCGAAGCTCATCAAACTCATAGCTGAATTTATGCTCCCTGCTGTCCCAGGAATAAACCGGTCGCTGTGTAACATCCATAAGTATCCACCTCTCCCCTGCATCCATGCTTATCTGATGACAAATCTGACTTAGCATATTGTATTTATAATCCATTACAGTATTTCCTCTGGCATCCTTCAGCGTGAGCACATTGTTTTCGACATCATACTGAGTGTGCGACTCATAGAATTCCTCCTGTATCGAGCCGTCACTCTTCTTAAATTTATTGTGTGCAATACTAAGAAAAGGTCTCGCGAGAGAATCGAGATGAACGGTTACAGGAGTATCATAATGCACTTCAGCTTTTTCCGCAGCTTCTCTTTTCGGATCTCCTGATGACAAAGAAATATTTTCTTCATACCATTTGCTGTCTTTCACAGTATCATTCTGATCATAAGTCTTTTGACTCCATGCATCAAATTCAACTTTGGAAAATGTTCCGTCAGGCAAGTCTGTTTTGATCACCCTGTCAAGCGGGTCGTAATAAATAACAGGTGTAACTCCCCGTTCGACAATTTCTTTTGAATCTTCAAAAGCCTCCGTAACACTAAAATAAGACTCGAATTGTTTTACAGGTTTGCCTTTGTTATTTAGAATGGTTCTACCAGTACCGAGCCATCTGAGTTCAGGTGTTGTATCAACCTCTTCTATTGTTCCATCATCATTCTCTTTTAGAGCAATCCCCGGCTCCGCCTGAACTTTCGTCATTACCTCATTCCCGCTGCCATCGGAATAACTGTATGAAATCAATGTCTTAGGATTAGCATTATCATAATAATGTTCTTCATTCATAATAATTTTTACAAAGTTAGGCTTTGGCTTGTAGTCATTAATATCAAAACCCGCAGATTGCGTTTGTTTGCGCCATTGTTCTATGTCGTATTCAAGAATAGATGAAGGATGGTCATCAGAAGAAGATTCGGCCAAATCCACTTTCATCTCATCACCCTTTTTTGAATCAATGGTTTCATCTACTTTTCCCATAACAAATGCTGACTTAACCATTCCAAGCTCATCAAATCTTGCTCCTGTTCTATTCTCATTAATATCCATCATCAAATAAGGCGTCAGGAGACGAAATTGAAACTTCAAAACTTCAGTAATATTATTTTTCGGATCTGTAATTTTATATACGAAAAAATTATTTGTGTCGTATTCGATTGAAGTTGAATTGCCGAATGTGTCAGTCACTTTAATTACTTTACAGAAATTAGATTTATCAAATTTCTGTAACCCCGAATGAATCCAGTATTTCTGATCTGAATCCAGATCAACGTATTTACAATCATTCAATAAATTATCTTCTGTAACCTTATCGCTGTAAAGAGATTCGTATAGACTCTTTGTAAATGCAAGTTTGTAAGATTCATATGGGAGTGCAGGCAGTTCAATTGTCTTAAACGGAAGTGCAGTTGGCTCTGAATAGGATGCAGTTTGAAAAATGTTTCTTACTCTTTCGACAAGCCGGATCTTAATAGGGTCATTTAATACGGTTTCATAAGTAACTTCTTCCCGTGTCATTACTCCTGAAAAATCATCCGATTCAAAATACTCACCAGCCGTTATCGAATCTGCAAGTTCATAGGTAGAGGTTTCACAAAGAACCGGGAGGAAATGTTGATTATCAGTTTCAATTAAGCTCGAAAATTCATTCTTTGTATAAACTAACCATGTTTTGGATTGAGTCTTTTGATCATCTGTTGATAGGCCTGTATCTACAATTTGTCTTCCGTATGCAATTGACACAGATTCCAGTACATTTCCGAATTCATCGACAGATAATATAATTGAATGGCTTGTTCGGGGATCGGAAATATTTCTTTCATAATAATATGTAAGAACTTCCTTTTCCTGAACACAGAATACTCCGTATTTATTCTGACCTTCCGGTTGAAGTCTCTGAATTAAGCAGGTGTGCTGTGCAGTTGAATATGGATATTTGAATTTTTCCGGTTCATCATCTTCGTCTAATGCATAGACTTCAATCCTTAATGGAATTCCTTTGCACGAACGAAGTGCTTCACGGATCTCTTCCACGGACAAAACTGCTTCAAGCGGAGCATCAGTTAAAATCTTTTCTTTAACTCCGCCGAAATCTTCAGGATTAAAATACTCATCCTGAAAATGTGTCAGAATTTTTTCACTGTTTATGAAAGCTCCTGTATGAAACCAGGTTTTCGTGAGAACTGGTTTTTGAAACAACTCCGATTCAACGTAAGTCCCCGAATTTGATTTTACATAATTATCATAATCCTGCGTATCAGTTTGTTCAACTCTTCCGAATCCTCGAAATTCTCTTTCCAAAAAATCATAATATCCGTGATGATAAGAATAAGAAGTATAAAATTTATTTTTTGTAATTCTATCTATTACTTCAACTTCACTTACACACTGCACAGGAAAAGGGAGTTTAGTTATCCATGGTTTGCCGGATTTTTTATCTTCAAGATAATAATGAGTCGAAGCAAGATAAGTGAGGTTTACTTCCTTGCCAAGATTATTTTTGTATCCAATCATGACATGTGGTTTCTTTCCGTTCATCAAATCTATGTATTTGATTTTTGTTGAATTGTCAGGTAATGGGGTTGACCATACAATGCAGCCTGTTCCGTTACCGAGTAAATCAATTATAGAAATGTCGGCTGTTTCATCAATTTTAAAAAACGGATCGATTACTTTTGCAGCGGAAAAAGAATTTCCATTTTGGTTGTAATAAACCTCAAACTTGTTTCTTCCGATATAAATTAAATCGGTTGGTCCTGCCCCGTCAATATCCCCAAGCTTTACGTAAGCAGAATTAAACAAATCCGGAAGATCGAACCAGGGAGAGTTTCCCATTATGACTTTCGCTCCGAACTTTCCATAACCAAGATTCGGCCAGTAACAAACTTCGCCGTTCCTGATTCTGGCAATATCCATCATTCCATCGCCGCTGATATCCGCCAATACTATAGCTTGCGTTGAATCATTAAAGACAACTGCGGGTCCTTTATTCTCATCAAAAGGTTTCGAAACTGCCTGCCTGTTATTGTATCCGTCTCTTCCATCAGATTCATACCATGTAAAAACATTTTCTTCCGAGATCAGTATGTCAGCTAACCCGTCACCATTCAGATCCATAAACTTCAGGTTAGGATCTCTAAGATCTACATTCGGAAAATTATCAAATGGTTCGAAAGGGAGCCATTCATTATCTTCACTGAATTCAAAATATCCGTTCATGCCGAACTGATTGCTGACTAAAAATTTCTGACTGTTAGCCTCAATTTCCTGAAGCTGCATAAAGCCGCTGCTTATTCCCGAAGGTGACGGAATATTTGTTATAACTGCGTTTTCCGAAAATTCACCGTCTCCAAGATTACTCTTATAATACCACGCATTGTTTTGTTCGGTCAATATTCCATTCAGACCTTCATAATAAAGGTCAATCCATTGATAATTCTTGTTATCAATGCCAACAGGAAGATTTTCTAAGCTGTCTTTATCGATTGTCTTGATATCTGTATTCCATCCTTTGGATTGGTAAGAATATTCCATTGGCGGAAAAGATTTTACATCGTAAGAATTATTTTGACTATTCCAGATGTATCCTTTCAATGTCACCGAAAGAAGATATTGAATTATGCTTTCTAATTCTAAGTCATCTGAATATTTGAAGTCCAGACTTTTAACAAGGTAAGGGACTTTATTGTAGGGAGCTGAACCGAGTTCATCAAAGTGATGAAACATTAATATTCTTTCACAGAGCCTTGTGGTTCTGATCTCAAAACCTGAACGGTAACTTGAAAGCGGATCGTTGCGGAAAGTCCATACATTAATTTCATCCGGAGTTGGAATTGTATCATCATGTTCACCATAATCAAAAACCATTTCAAGTAAAAATTTTCTGTCATCTGTTTCGTTTCTGAAATCATCTTCCTCACTACTTTTAAAATGCAATTTATTGCAGTATTTAATTCTCTTCGGATAAAGATTGGTATATCGCGACATGAGATTTATTCTGTGTTTCTCACCGACTACATTATTAATTCCTGTTAAGTCTTCCTCCTTATATTCAATTAAAAAGCAATTTCCTTTATCATCATAACTAAAATCCAATAACCACTCAAAAATTCTGAACTTATCATTGGGATCTGCAATTCTTGTTTTTTCAGACTTACCGAATATCGAAGTAACATTATATCTTGAAATCACTCTCCAATAAACATTACCATCCTCTTCAATCTTTTCGATACGCGCGAAAGCACCTTCTATTCTCGGTCTGTAGCGTTTAATTCTCTTACCTCCCGGAGTAATTTCGTCAATTACATACTTCCCTTCTGAATCAGTTTTATAACTTCCATCAATATTTTTTTGATATTGCGGTACTAAATCCTCTGCACCGGAGAATATAAATGTATCTGAATCAATTTCATCCATATACTTCGGGAGTTCCTTTTCAGTCTTCCTTGCTATGGCTGGAATTCCTAGACTCCAGCCTAAGCCAAAAATTCCGTTTCCGGCTCCTGAATTGTAAGACAGTGCAACTGATGGGACAAAATTATTTCTTGAACTTGAAAATGGAAGTGGTATGTTTAGAGCGGCAGTTCCGTTAGATGAATTCACAGAAAATTTTTCGTCAATACTTTTTATTGCACCGCCGCCTTTGGGTAAGCTTATTTGAGGTGCCTGAACGGTAAACTTATCCTGTTGAGAATTATCGGTAGGGTTAGTTTGCTGTTTATTGTTTTCCACAATTATTTAGAGAAAAGAATTTGTAAATCCGAAGCACTCACAGGAATAAATAAATGCTCACGGCTTATTATGTAACTAAAAAAGGAATCCTTTTAATGAACTCTATAATTAGTAGAAGTAAACAAGGGGTTTCATATTTTGATCAATCCTTGCCTAAGTAATTACTTAGTCACTTGAAGATTATTTTTACAAATAGAAAAAGTAAGGCATTTCTTTTTACCACTTATTGCGGTTTACATTTTAGATATCGCAAGTTATGATCTTAAACGGTCTCCGGAGGACTTGCTTGCATTCAATCGAAGAGATTTTTGCGATACAAGTGGTGAGGATGAGAATGAAAGTAAGTATATTAAAGAAATCAACCGGCGAGTCCAATTAACGGCAGAATTTATAATACTTTTACTGGAGGTTTAAGGTTATAGCGATTAATTATTCAATGACACCTTAATAATCTCCCTTCCCGTTCCTTCTTACGTTGAAACAATAACAACCTGTTCTCCCGTTTCTTCTACGATTCCTATGAATTCTTTCCCCGGATTACTCTTATTGTACTTTGCATAAAGTTTGTATTGCTGTTTCAGTAATTCCGTTCTTGAATCAAGATTGGATTTCAGTTTTCTAAATGTCGGATCATCATCGTAGTTTAAAAGTGTTGGAGAAGTTGACTTTTCATCAGTTATTTTTCCATAGGTTTCTTTTGCATTAGATTTAATATTACTCTAATCATCATTTCTTTTTCATCTGGTTTTGATTCAGCAATCATAAGAGTAAGAGCAACAAGTGTATTATCTTCTATTTTTTTAAGTCCCTCTTTTGAATAAAGTAAACCATTACGTTCAAGAAACCCGATAAAAGGAAATGCCGCTACGCTTATTGCATGGAGGGGGTCAGGGGGAGGTTACTAGTAAACGATGCTGGTGGAGAGGACGAAGAAGATATGATGGGCAATGTACAATGATCAATGTTCAGGTTAATAATAATAAAACTTTTTTTATTGAAGCATTATAACAAAATTAAATTTTTAGATTTAGATTAGGTCAGTAAATGAAAATCTGATTTTCTACATGGTAAGAGAAGTTTAAATCTACTGTATCAGAATAAAAACGAGCCAGCTGACTATTGAAACAATATAGATAATACATAATGCAACATCATGCTTCACAAAATAAGGCGAATTTTTTTTTCTTCCTAAAAATTGTCCTGTTTCGATTCCCAATTCAGATTCTATTTTTTTTGCCCTGCTGATTAGATCATCATGTAGTTGAGTATTTCTTATTTCATAAATAAAAATTGCCAGTGTAAAAATGAGTCCCAATATACCACCAAAAATTTTAAAAGCCTGTTGAGTTTGTTTGCTTAGTTCTATAAGCAATAGAATAGTTACACCGGGAACTAAACCTAAAAGTTTAAATCTGATATCAACAAGCTTTTCCCAGCTGCTGCATACATGACCATACAAAGTCCAAAGAGAGGTTCGTTTATCTTCATCCAATTTTGGGAAATCCTCTAAGAGAGTTTGCAAATCTGTTGTTTTATATTGTCTTTTATTCTCATCTACCCTCTCGTTATACCATGATGTTAATATCCATGCATCATTTTGTTTTTGAAAGAATCTTAAGTTAGTGTAATGACCTTCAATTTCTTTTCCTTCATTAGTCATTTTCACAAAAACGATTGCTTTAACAACTGCTTTCAACCCGTCTTCAGAGATTAAAATATTTTTAATGTCAGTTTTTATGTAATGGTAATGTAAGTTTGTGTTATCCAGTCCTTTTAAAAACTCCTTTTTAGTATGAATCTTACCTGAAGCTCTTCTGAAGATTAAGCTCTCTGACAAATTTTTTTCAAAGAAATCTTTGTCTTTGGCTTTTTCAGCCTCACCAATTTTAATATTGAGACTTTTTAGTTGGTCATTCATTTTTCTAAAATCAATTTTTTGGCAAGCAGCTCATCTATTTGTCAAATGATATTCCATAGTAAGTAAAACATCATTGAATATACTCATGTCGATTCTCTCATTACCGTCGCAATCGTATACTTTAATAAATCCATTTACAGCAGGATCAAGCTTGACATTCCAATTGTCAACGGGTGATTTTATTTTTGGAGGAGCAAACAATTGATTTGTAAATGCAGCCGTAGTTGCGTCATCGGTAGTAGTTGCATTAATATTATTTGTTCTCAATCTGTTTTCCACTAAATCATAAGGGGGCAAATCCACATAATCCTGATTGCAAATAAATTTAACTTTCATTGGCTCGAAATATGTCAGGATTGCAACTACTTTCTTGTTGGCAGTTGGCACAACAAACTCATCACTGGTAATTTGAGTAGAAAAACTACTTGCGTTAGATAAAGCTTGTCCTGTTTCCGAATCTATCAAAATCAATCTTGAGTATTTACTTCCGTCAGCTCTAACTTCAGTAAAAGAGCTGTTCAATTTTTTGCAAGAAAATATCAACTTCATAGTATCGGGTAGTGCAGGAGTAGTGTCCGTCGCCGGATGGGATATAATTACAGGAGCCTCCAATTTTGAATAATAACACACAGGTGCTTTTACAGGATTTGCATTTGAAACAAAAATTTCAATTTTATATTCTTTCAGAGTGCCTGCAGTCAAATCCCGTATGACGAGTTCCTGACGTCCTTGTCTTCTGAAACTGAATGTAATGGTACTTGAACCCGAAGCGGGAACCACTGTTGGTATTGGGACAGGATTTTCTGAAGAAAATACTTCAATGTTCGCAGCATTCATTGAAAGTGCATTTACAATTGTTATGTCAACATCCATATTTGTGCTGCCAGCACCGGGCGTGTTTCTTATGAAGAATCGCGGCATAGGATTGAATTCTGTTACATTTCCGGCTGTATCAATTTCCAATTCAGCAATATAAATTGATTGAAAACGTGTATGTATCTCACTTCTTATTGCCGGTAAAAAAGCAAACGACAATTCCCTTAATTCTCTTATATTTCTATTTGTAGTTAAATGCCCCGGCGTTATTTTGAAAGAAAGATTTCCGGTTCGTTGAAAATTAAAATATTCATCTGAGAACTGATTGTGAGCGGAGAATACATTTGTCACATACGTCTCTTCTACTGCATTCTGCTCTTCAATTAATTCTTTCAAATTGCTGTCATAATATCCTGTCATATAAAAAGTCAGAACAATATCGGCAAGCGAGCCTGGCACTATTCGGTTTTCTTTCATACTCATATCTATTCTCCATCCTGCAGCTGACGGACAGTCTTCAAAAGCGTTTTTCTGCTGGGATGAATAAGACTGATAGTATGAACTTTCTTCAGTAGCAGATAAACCTGAAAAGATGGCTGTCTCAACATGTCTTAATAAAACATTAACCGGAAATTCTTCACTCGCAAAAGGAAGCCAATTAGAGTCCAGGTTCTCAGGATCTAATACAGGAGGATCATCGGAAGTTAGAGCACAATTATTAATGGTGATATCGCATCTTGGACTTTCTCTATCTACCGATTCAGATGCTGTCCTGATGACTCCTGAACCCATATAAGTCAGTTCTACACTAAACCGGGTTGGATCCATTAATGCTGCTGAATGTAATTCAATTGCAGAAATCTTCATGTTATACAATCCCGGAAACCGCTGTTCGAGATACTTAAGCGTAATTGGAACAATAACGCTTTCATTATCTCTTAATTCCTGCATGCATTGTGGAAAATCTCTTGCAAGTGAGATTACACACTTTACCTGTTGCTGCTTCTCTCGTTGTGTAAAAACAAGATGACTTTCAAGATAATCAAGATCAGCTTTAAGAAAATCCGCACCAAGCATTTCTCCTAGTTCGTCATTATCATAATCAAAACGAATCACATTAAGTTGTTTATCAATCATGAACTCATATGCCTGTTCAGCTAAAAAAGACATCTCAATCGCTCGTTTTAAATATGTATTTGCAACACCTCTGATTGTATGTGATAACCTGTACCACATTTCAGCACTCGTAAACTGATTCCTTAAATATTCGTAAGTATCCTGTGCAAATTCCAATCTCATCAATGCAGATTGTGCCTGAAGGTTTGCAACCGCTAACGATGCTAGGGCTACTACTTCTTGTTGATCTGCAACCTCTTTAGCTTTACATGCTTCACGATAAGACAGACCAAGATTTTCTTCTTCCATTTCACGTTGTTCTCCTTCTTTGATCAGACCTGCTATTCCAACAATACCTGATGAAGCAGACCCTAAACCAGTACCAATTGCGGCTATTGCTCCTAAACCAGCTCCCGCCGTACCGGTTATCATTGCACCACCTGGACCACCTGGAACACCAATTACAGCACCAGCCAAGGCACCAGCACCAATAAGTGCAAAAGGTATGAGCCCCATAGTAACCGTTGAAACCCTATCTGCTACGTCGGCTATGTTATCGTAGTCAGAAAATCTACTCCATCTTTCAAATGCGTTAGTTGCTTGCAGTTGTGCGAGTTCCCTACTTTGTGTAGCCACTTCAAGTTCTTGATTTGCCATATCAACCTTAGCATTCTCCACATTAAGATTCATTCTTTCAAGACTTATTGTTTGTCCGGCGGTTAATTCCTGAAATTGTTCCTGCTCGGCGTTGCTTAGGAAGTTTAAGTAATCTCTTTGCAGATTCTTAGCCTGGTCAGCAAGATAACGAGCTCTGTCAAGTAAGTAAGAGAATTTCCATGGCGGCACGTAATCATCACGGTATCCGAGATAATTCAACCCTGCGGCAATCTGCTGAATCATTGCATTAGCATCAAATATTATAGAGTATATTACCGGATTAGACTGCGGGTCTGATGTGTCCGTATCATCCCAATTCAGAGTTCTCTCCCAGGGATAATTATTCCTTGGCCTTATCGCAGCGCGGGTTTCACCATAACTTGAAGGAACATTACTTAATAGAAGTGACTTGTTCAGAGCCTTAAATTTCATTTTTTCATCCGGCAGAAGGATATCATCATCCGCTATCGTAGAGCCAAGTCTAGTCATTTCCTTAATGTATACCGGATTCATTATTTTGAAATCTCCTGCTGCGTTCTTCATTATCAGGCGTCTGTTCGAAGTGTATGTATTTACCGCATTATTTACGTTTGTTCTATAACCGCTCCAATCGTCAAATACACTAATTGCGTCTTTGTAAGTTTCATATGCCACTAATCTATTCACGTTTGCATCATCAGTTGATATTCCAGCATCTAAAACCTCGCGTGCTTTATACTCTTTATCAGCCTTTTCCATTAAGACCTGTGCATGCAGTTTTTTGAGAAAGCAATACTCAATTGGGTTCAATAAATATAATTTGATAAGTGGTTTGCGGTGGAGAATTAAATGGTGCAAATCAAATAATCTTTCAATCTCTATATAAGCTCTTTCGTATTGTTTGGTAAACCGAAATGCTTCTATCTTTGCTAAACGAACAAAAATGGATGATAATATTATCAATGGAAAGTCCACCTTCTCGTAGCGGTATTCAATTCTTTTATCCATATTATCAATAATGTTATCAGACTGATTGGCACCTTCATCATACAAACTTCCCCATAGATAATAGTAAGTAGGTCTTAAGGTTGTAAAACCAGGTTTATAGCCGACAATGTTTGCTGGCCCTCTATCATCATCAACCCTTCTTGAAAGCAATGGGTTTATCCAATCAAATGTATAAAGTGAAGGTAAGTCCACCTTGGTATTTCTGTCTTTTAAAAAATCATTAAATTTAGATTTTTCAGGACTATAAAAAAACTTGAACTTGAGAATCTCTTCTTCAATTGCTTCAATCGCCTCAACTGAATTATCGCCTCCTTCATCAAGAGGTATTATTTCATCTGCAATATCATTTTCAGAATACCTTAAATCCCAGCAAAATCTTCTGGAATGATTAAGCACTCGTAAAGCATTGTATTGGGCATCATTGAGACAATTGACTGCGGCATTGTAATTTCTGTGATGAAGATACTTGAGCGCTTGGTTCCATTTCTTATGCACAGATGCAAATACTCTCATCACCTGGTTCGCAGAATCTTTGCTTATCTTATAATCTGTTTCGTAACTCATAATTGACTGACTGACACTTTCAAAAAAATTATCATCTACCAAATTGTGTTGGTAAGTATAAAAATTACACGGAATACCTACAGGAGCTCCATTTGTTAATACACGAAATGGTGTTATATCTGGTAGCTTAGGTGGTATTAGATCTCTTCCAGGAAGCTCAAATGTAATTTCAACTTCCCTGCTACTTTCAGGATTAAATCTATCATCTTTCAAACCAGGAATACCGGGATCGAAACCGTCCGGATCTGGTTGATATCCTATTCCGTCATCAGTACCAAAACCATCGACGGTAAGAGAATCACCTACTCTAAAATCGCCACGTGCTCTGTTGAATGCTTCCAGCCCCCCATGATTAGTATGCGGCTGTAACAAATACCTTAGCATTGTATCATTTCTTGATTTTTTATTTCTTGGAAGATTCTTCATTACCTCAAATGCATCATTAATATTTCCGGCTAAGAACTCGTAATGTGTTAATGCATGAGAAATCCTTTCATGTTTAGGATGTATTTTCAAAGCTTCCCTCAAACCTTTTCTCATTGCAGGTTTATTTCCTTTTTGGAAAAATTCTGATTTGGCTCTGCAGAGAAATAATTCCGGTGCAGGTTTAACAGTTAACGCTTTGTTCTTACGGCTGAACTCAATGGCTTCATTCAGAATCTTAACTGCTTTGGACCAGTTGGATTTTTTTGCTTCCGCTGATGCCATTGAAATCATTTCTTTATTGTAAGCTGAAATAATTTCCTTGCTGGCTTTATCAAGTTCCTCTTGCTGGATTTTTACCAGGGATTTATTCCTCTTATTCTTTAAATCCGTACCGGCCGCTTTCAATTCTGAAAGATGCGACTTTATCTTTTCGATTCTTTCAACCTTCGATTGCATTTGAGCCTTATGGGACTTTGGTTTTACCCCATTTAGCGAAGGCTTCAATGATTTTTTTAATTCTTTCTTCCATTCAGACCATTCTTTCTTTGTGATGGCCTTTCCGGATTTTAAGTGGGTGGAGATGAGATTGAGATTTTCCATGTGGATTTAATTTATTGACTGAGATTTAACTTAATTTGAAAAAATTAATTTTACTCGGAGGATTGTTGTATCTATTCCACCAATTTTATTACTTTTTCATTTTAGTAAATTTTAAACGCATGATTAAATTCTAAATTTTCATTCAACAGTTATTAGTTCGGGAGGTTTCAATTTTGGAACATCATAAAACCCAATGTTAGCATGATATTTACCAACAGTACCAGTAGTTCTACTCACTAAAGTTAGACGCTCGGCTCCCATTGTTCCGAAAGTGGAATATAAATAAGCTTTATCAAGATTACCCTCTTTACCTCCTACCCAATAAATATTGTCATTATCGGATAACCAAAATGCGGGATCCCATTCTTGCTTTTGTAGGGAAGGATATGCTTTAACACTCTTTTCATACCCTGCCACATATTGTAAGTTGGGTTGAATTTCCAAAAAATCCTTTGCGAAATTTAGAGACTGACATCCATAAAAAACAGCTACTGAATTTGAATCCCAATTAAAATTAATGTTCTCCCATTCGGACATTTTAAGTTGCGCCCTATCACTTAAACTTTGACCTAATCTAACAGAACTTGGCTCTACAGGTAAGCGACCAATTGGCCCATCTAGACCCGAATGTGAAAAAAAATCAACTTCAACTGTCTTTCCATAGTTGTGCATCTCTGCCTCATTTACAAATTCTCTTACTTTTTCACCGATTTCTCCTAGATGATCAAATTCAGAAATAAATATTGTATCATTACTTATGTCAAATTCAGGAGAATTCATAATTTCCTTCATTCTAGTTTGAGCACCTAATTTAAATGCATCATCTTTCTTATTGCTGCTATAGAAGATCATGAACACTTTTTCTCCATCCGGGTCATAATAAATCATTGGGTTCAATAGTGTGAAGGAATACATATTTGTGAAGTTTTGAATTTCATTATCCACACTTTTCTTTTCTAAATCTACCGGATCACAACTCGCCCACCTACACACCCACGCCAAATAATATCTAGCTCCATAATAATACATCCCACTCTCCTCATCACGTTCTTTACCGCTGTATCTGTATCGCTTTTTCGAATGACTTCCAAAGGTCGTCTCGCCATAAGGACTGTATTCCTCTTGTGAAACCTTGCTTCTTCTAGTTGCATCGGCACCTCCGATACAAATATTACTGCTTCCTAGATGGTCTCCAAGATGATATTGAACCGGAGGCTTGGTATCACCCAAATCATCGCCAACTCTTCTCATAGCAATTCTGCTCTTGTCATCCATAATGTGAAAGTAGTTATTGGTTTTACCGGATGTTAGATCAATTGAATGTTCGTATATCCCGTCAATATATATTGTAATGAAATCTGCCGCTGCGCGTTTTACCTTTTTGATTACTCGCATTCCCATTGAATCATAACAATAATCTGCTTCCACACTATTATTCCCTCTGCCGTCGTGAATAACAAACTTCACCATTCTGTCACTCTGATCCCAGCTCATTCTTCTTGTATTTCCTTCATCAGTTAAATTTCCATTTTCATCATAAGTATATTTTACATTTGGCAATAGTGGAAAATCCACTATATCCAATCTGTTTGTATTTACTTCATTCGTAAAATTACTGATATAATTAGTTCCGTTATGATTGTGTGTTAGCGAATTAAAATTTCCCATTTCATCATAATCATACTGTTCCTTATATCTCTTTGCTACAGTATGGTCTGCCGGTTTTGGATTGCCTAAATATTCGGGAAGTCCGTCAGGCTGCTGTGTTTCCCTTCCGGTAGCGCTCTCAAGTCTGTAAATGGCGTCATATGTAAAAACTCTTTTCAGTTTGTCGGGATCATGACTAAATCCGCTGCCCGGTTCGGCATGATTAATTTGAAGTATGTTTCCCACGTCATCATAATTATATGCAAAATCCTGAAGAACCCCTCCTGCTCCTCTGTATTCGTAAGTTGACGGTGAAGTAAAGGATTCGGTTCTAAGTCTTTCCAAACGGAAGTTTTGAGCATGATAACAGTAGCGCGTCATCACACCGTTACCATAAGCAATCAGTAAGCGCTGATCTTTTGCGTTATATGAAATGTGTTCGACATAATTTTCACCATCAAAGTCAATACTTCGAAGTTTCCCGGAAGGATTATACACTGCATCAAGTTCTGTTCTGTTTCCATTTACATCTACAGGATATGTAAGCTTGGTTACGCGGTTTAAAGCATCATATTCAAAATCAGTTTGATAAGAAAAGGGATTGAGACTTGTTTCTATTAGAGTACCCCAGTCTATTTGTGTTCCGATATGAGGAAGCTTAGGAATTTTTCTGGACTTACTTTCTATGTTATCCTTAAAATCGTATGAATGATATGTAGTAAGTCCTGACTCATCAAAATATTTGTAAATTTTACCTTTGAGATTATTACCGGATGTTACAGCGATTGAAAGACCCGGTTCATCTCCGTAAATTATTTCTTCAGATACTCTAAGAACCGGGAAGGTACTATTGTTACGAACAAAAACTCTTTTTAATCTATTGAGCTTGTCATAAGTCCTGAGAACTATGCCGCCTTTATCGTCTCTGTATTCAATTATATTACCGACCGAATCATAAACGTTCGTTCGCTTGCCTGCATCTATATTGTCTATTCGAAGAACTCTGTTAAGCAAATCATATTTATATTCAAATGCCCTGCGGTTTTTGGAATCAATTACCGCGGTATTATTTCCCAGGATATCATATTCCATATTTGTAACAAACCAATCATTAACCGGGACATTTCCGTTTCGTTTCACTTCTGCCAAAACCTTTCCTCTTCCATCCATCAGATAACTTACAGGAGTATGCTGATGAGAGGTCGGTTTTAGGTCATTGGCATCATAAACATATTTTTCCCAAGGAGATGGTATATAGTTATCCGGATTTGTCACGTCATTAATACTTCCATAAATTGTCCTGGTTTCTGTACCATCGGGGAAAACAATTGTGACTTCTCTTCCGAGAGCATCATAAAATATTTCAGCATGAACTCCGAAAAATGCGTCATCAATAAAACCATATCCTACACTATAAAACGGTTCATACTTTTCAACCGGAAGTCCTTTGTTATTAAAAGTCTGCCACCCTGAAACAATAGTATTATGAACAGTTGATGAATTTCTACTGCCTATAGCCCTTGAGTTTGGACTTCCCTGTACAGGATTCAAACCGGAATCATCTCCCAATGAACCAAATCTCACATCATCTGCCTGTGAAACCTTTTGTATGAGTCGTCCGAATCCATCAGAGTATTCAACGGTTTTAATTTTCTTATTTGATGAACCGGGAGTCAAAGCATTTTCAATTCTTGCTTCGGTGGTAACAGATACAGGTTGTCTTAAGACAGGGTTATAGATTAGAGAGTATGAAAAACTTAAATCAGGCTTTAACTGTGTTCCGCCTTCAGTCCCATCTGCACTTACTTTCCAGATTTTTGCAGGAAGACCAATTGAATTGAATTCAAAGTTGGATTTATTTCCGTTTATATCAGTAACAACAGATGGTACAAAGTATTTATAATTATAATCTGCGCTTGTTACATTTCCTGCTGCATCCGTTACCTTTACAGGAAATAAATCATATTTATCATAATCTACTTTCGTTGAATTTTCAAGAGGGTCTTTTATTTCTACAAGTAAACCTTCAAACCGCGTATCACCACCGATTTGAAATGCATACTTATTCAAAGTTGATTTAAAGTAGTATCCTGCTGCATAAGGAGCTGCATTTTGTAAAGCATATCCGATATTTGAACCAAACAATGCAGGTGTCCCCGGAACAGTCGGACTGCCACCCCATAAATTGCTGTATGATGGTCTTCTGTCAATAGGAAAACCGGTAGTGTACGCATCAGTTAATAGTGAATTAGTAAATACAAGTGTTTCACTTTTTACAATTGCGCCGTATTTCCCGATTCGATCAAAAGGAAGACCGGTGAAAGCCGCTCCGTCATAAAAATTGAGAGTATGGGAGATGAGATTGCCTTCTGCCGGATTCGTGGAATTCGATAATGTTCTATGAATTGATTTAGCTTGCTTAGTTTGGTCAATTAAGATTTGTTTCAAGTCATCACGATCTGTTTCATAGTACAAATTACCGGGATCAATAAATTCGAAGGTTTTTATTTCGGCAACCCTGTCATGAATATAAATGTTCGGCGACAGATTGCTTGCATATTTTGTTTTGGTATGCAATGATATGATTCTGGTTTCATTCAAATCGGTGTTAAAGTTCTTTCCAATTGTATTAGTTCTTTTTCTGAATCTCCTTGGCATTGTAACGTTTGTCGATTTAGTTGGATGTCCAAATGAGTCATAGTCACTTGTAAAGACATAATTAGATAAAGGATCGTCTCCTCTTTCCCAGACCGTATTTCGTTGTTCAGAAGTAAATGTAAATATTACAGGTGCTATTTTAGGATCATCTGTAACGTTTTCAATGCGCAGACCATAGTTAAATTCCTGAACAGAAGATGGTTTATTTTCAAGAGCACTATTATCCTCAACATAAAGTTCTGTCCGGAGAATCTTTCCTCGCATCGCTCTTAAAGCATCTCTTCTGTGCCGTTCATGCATAAGTCCGGCTAATTCAGCAGATGAAAATTCAGATGGGTCAAAAACATTTGAGTCATTAGTATTATATTCATCAGAATAGTCAACTGTCTCCCAATTACCGTTTGTCTTTCTAACAGGGCCCAGATGGAACCAGGTTTTTGTATGAGTTGGTGGTGTAAAATATTTTTGAGCTACGTTGTTAAAATTGAGTTCGTTTAAAAATAAACTTAATGAATTATAATCTGAAAATGTTTCAGAATCAAACTGTTCAACCATACCGAATCCTCTGAATTCTCTTTCCTCTCCGTCCCAATGTCCGTGATGGTATTTGTAAATTGTTACCATTTTAGATTTTGAAACCTGATCATTGATCTCAACTTTTTTTACAATATTTACGGGAATGGGAAGGTAAGATTTCCATTTGAAATCCCGGTTCATGTCTTCAACATACTCATCAGAAGAGGTAGAGTATTCGATTCTTGTAGTAGCTCCGATATTGTTATTGATTTCACAGAGCAGGTAAGGTTTCACTTTTCCGGTTAGGTCCAAAAAATAAAAATTGTTCTCAATATCTAATCGTTTATTAGAACTCCACAAAACACCGCTGACTCCGGTTCCAAGCAAATCAATAATTCTAACGTCATCAAAGTTATTAAACGGCGGCGTTCCATTGATAATAATTTCTTCACTCAACGATTTTCCCGATTTATTAATCCATAACTTAATCTGATGATTTTCAATCAGAATAATATCCGACAAACCATCACCATCAACATCACCGATTAAAAAACGATCCAACTCGAGATGATCAGGCAGATTCAATTTTCCTTTCATGTCAATTTTCTTTCCCCAATTTCCATAACCTTTGTTGGGCCAATACGAAATATTGTTTCCATCAATAAAAACTATATCCTGCATACCATCACCTGACATGTCGGCTAACTTTACTCTGGGATCAGAAAAATTTATGTCAGGGAAATCTGTGGAGTTAATTCTATTCTTTGAAATAATATTTTTCCATGCTTCAAAATTATTGTCATTGTTTATAATATAGTGGTGTGCTGCACCTGTTTGAACGATATCTGTTATACCATCTCCTGTGACATCAAAAAGGCGTGTATTCGGATCATTTAAATTTAATGAAGGTGCGGTGGAATATGAATTCAAGGAATGACTGTCCCACTTTTCATTATATTCTAAAGAGAAGTAGCCAGGTTGAATACCGAGCTGAAATATATCTGCTCTGCCGTCACCATTAGCGTCAATAAGATTGAATTCTCTTAAGCTCAAATTTACGGAAGGGGAGTCGTTCATAATTCCTGAACTTACAAAGCGTCCATTACCTAAATTCTTCCAGCTTCTGATTTGTTGATTAAACTCAACAATATCCGGAAGTCCATTACCATTAATGTCCGCAATATCCAATTTCGGAGACTTCAATGAATTAAAAGGAATATCTCCGTGCAAGGGAACAAGCTTGTTCAAAGTTTCCGGATTAAATGGACTATACTTTAATTCTATCGGCGCCATTTCAATTATTTCAGCTCCGAGATTATCGAAACCAATAAGCTGAACTTTGGACAATAATGAAATTTCATTTATTGAACTATTATAATACTCAAACTTGTACTTCTTTATGTTAATGTTAACATCTCCATGACTACTGACAATTACCTCCTTTAATCTCTTACCGGTTCTCATTTCAAATCCGCTTTTGAACCCGGATATTATATCAGTTCTGTCTTCATATGAAAAATCTAAACTTACTAAGAAAACTTCTCCTGCACCCGGCTTATTGTAATTTACATATTCAATTTTATCCAGATATTTTTCTTCAATATCAGAGCAATCATTGGTAAAGCTTTTGTATGAATATCTAATTTTGTTTCCAAACGGGTCTGTTGTTTGAGTCAGGTGCCAGCAAAATTCTTTAGAGTGCTCTTCCGGATCATAATCAACAGCATCATCATTTCCTTTTTGTCCCTGATTTCCATATATCGAAATCAAACCATTCTGATTTCGAACTTCCCAGTATGAGTCTGTGGCATTTTTGATGAAAGATATTTCTGCAAACACTCCTTCTGTTCTGGGTCTAAACCGGGTCTTCTTACTTGTATCTGAAACATTAACTAAATCTTCAAAGCCTGAAAGTACGAAGGTGTCTTTGCAATCATCATAAACCGGGATTCCCTTTGAAGTTTTTCTGGAAACATTTGGAATAGATAAATTCCAGCCCAGGCCCAATATTCCATTTGGGTTTCCTGTGCTGTATTGGAGATTTAATTCAGGTTGAAATCCGTTTCTGCCTTTTGGAATGGATATGGGAATTGAAAAATTTCCTGTCCCAGTGTGAAGATCTGGAGAAAATTTTTCACCCAGTCCACTGACCGATCCGCCACCCTTAGGTAAAGAAATGAAATCGTTTTTGTTTGAGGAATTAGAGCTCATAATCTAAAAAATTATGAATGTTTAGATTCTCATTATTTGAGAAGACCTCAGCTCATCCAAAAATCAAATTTGAGATTCTGAGAGCTATTTTAAAATACAGATAACAATAATGTACTTACAATTATCAATTACTTTATTCGATCTCGAATTTATCTATAATTGAACAATGTATGTTCCAAAAGAAGTACTCTTTTACGTATTGATGAGTTATTTGTGGATTTGTATTCACATTTATTCTTCTTAGCATTTTATTACATCCAAGACAAGCTACATGTTTCATATAGCAAAGTCAATAATCAATTTAAGCTTATTGCTTATTAGTACTTATTAAAACATATTTTAGTTTAACTGTAATATTGTCAATATCGATATAATTCGTAGATTGTTATAGAGATCCGAGCTTCAAAACTTCTATTACACTCTGAAATCTAAAAATGGAAAGTTAAATATAAATTCATACTGGTTTTAATTCACCCCTTGTGTGTATGCAGCTAATGATTCGTATTGTATTTTTCTTTTTTTGGTCTCCTTGAGAAGAAATCAATTCTTGAATTTTACGCGGTGAATAAACTTTGATTCCTTTTGATTCAATTTTATTTTAAATTAAAAATCCTAGTTAGATAGCATCAAGAAAATGTTGGTACAAAGGTTGAACCATCAACTACTAACAGTCACCTTAATAATCTCCCTGCCTGTTCCCGCCTTTTGGGACACCATGACAACCTGTTCTCCTGTGTCCTCAACTATACCTATGAATTCTTTTTCCGGATTAACTCCTGTGCTGTATAAAGTTTACATTATTGCTTCAATAATTCCATTCTTGCATCGGATTGGATATACCAGTTTACTCATATTAAAAGGTAACCGTAGCAGTAGTAATCTTTCTTTTCTTTTTTGCTACTTTTTTCCTTTCTTTTGTTAACAATGTTAGTAATGTTAATATCTTCATTTTTATTTTTATATG
>CAYNTN010000035.1:0-35884 GCA_964399995.1 uncultured Ignavibacteriaceae bacterium | reverse complement strand
GTATGAGGTATGAGGTATGAGGTATGAGGTATGAGGTATGAGGTATGAGGTATGAATTAACAATTTAACATAAGCATCGACATTGAACATTGAACATTGAACATTTAACATTGAACATTGAAAAATGCCTTTAGCAGCAAGATTAACGGATAATCACACGTGCCCATTGGTAAATCCCGGTGGGGCACCTCATGTTGGAGGACCGATAACATCGCCGGGAGTTCCTACGGTGTTAATTGGCGGCATGCCGGCTTCAGTTGTCGGTGACATGTGTGTTTGCGCAGGTCCTCCGGATACAGTAGCTAAAGGTTCAGCCACAGTAATGATCGGAGGAAAGCCGGCAGCGAGAATGGGAGACAGCACTGCGCACGGCGGAGTCATAGTGTCTGGATGTGCGACTGTGATAATCGGATGAGTTTAATTTGGAATTTGGGATTTCGGATTTGGGATTTTAGCGATTTGAAATTTGGATTTATTGATTTGGAATTTTTTAAGTTGTGAATTGGAGACTTATGGTTTAAGATTGATTGACTTAATAATTTGGAAATGAAATTAATATAATATAAAATATGGGAAACGGAAATTCTTTTCTTGGAACCGGATGGAGCTTTCCTCCTGCATTCAGCAATAAAACAAATGATGTAAAAATGCTGAGTGATGAAGAAGATATCCGGAGCAGCCTTCATATACTTTTAACAACAAGACCGGGTGAGCGTGTCATGCAGCCAACTTATGGCTGCAATCTTGATGAGCTGGTGTTCGAGTCACTCAGTACAACTTTCAAATCATACATACGTGATCTTGTAAAAACTGCCATTCTTTATCATGAACCAAGGATAAAATTAAACAGTATTGAGCTCGACGATTCAAGAGAAACCGAAGGAGTAGTTTTAATAATAATTGATTACACAATCATATCTAAGAATACCAGATTCAATTATGTTTTTCCTTACTATAAAAATGAAGGAACGGATATCAGCAAATGAGTTCAGATTGTAAAAATAAAAATCCTATACAGCGCTCCGGAGTAAATCAATATCAGCGTGTACTGGATGCATTGAAACCGTCATTTGTAAATGCGGATGAGCACGATTATGCAGATTTAATCTTGTTCGCTAAAAATTATGCGGCGCATCTAAAGTATTACAACTCCCTGAATCAGGAGGATGGCGACTGGATTGGATTAATGAGCATGGATGTGTCTGTTACGTTAGCTTCAATTATTAAGACAGACATTGAAGGCTGTTTCGGATATACAAAGAGTGTTCTTGAAAAAATTCAGAAGTCATCAGCTTTACCGGATGCAAAGAATTATTTTAAAGTAATGTTCGATTTTGGTTTTTCCATAATCAAACTTCTTAATGAGTATTATAAAAACCTTCCGGAAGAATTTGAATTTAAACAAATACTCGGATCATTAATTTCATCAAATCTACCTGAGTATTATTACCGTTTGACGGAATATTATAATGAAGCAGTAACGCAAGGCTTAATAGATAACACAAGTGAGTTTGTGACCGGTAATGAACCGGTAACATTTATATTTTCACAGGATTTTGACAGCAACAGTTTAGATAAGATCTGGAATTTATCGGCATTCTCATTCACACCTTCCTTTAATGGTTCAACCGATTTACTTAAGATAAAAAACACCGCCACTCATAATCTGTTCACTGGAATATTTGACGAACTATTAAAAACTTTTTCCGGAATAATAAATACTTCGCAAAAGTATCTTGATATTGTTATTGAAAATTATCCGGAACATTCACCGCATTATTCTTTGTATCTGACATTCATAAAATTATTCCGTTATGCGCAGAATCATTTGAATGAATTTACAAAGAGACATCTTGATCTTTATTATAAAGAGATACTGCAGTTAAAGAACAGAGAGGCAGTTCCGGATGAAGTGCATGTTACTTTTGAATTACAGAAAAATACGGAGCAGCATCTGTTAAAGTCCGGTACGGTATTGAAAGCAGGTAAAGACATTGACGGAAATGAAATATTTTATTCTCTTGATGAGGATATTGTTATAAACAAGGGTACAATAAAAAGTCTGAAAAATATTTATGCAAAGAAGGACATTAATGCCGGCACTAAACAAATTTTTGCATGTCCTGTTGCAAATTCGGAAGACGGGACAGGAGGCAAGCTTGAGAGTGCAGACCAAAGCTGGAAAACATTCGGAAGTCCTGAGACATCGCCGTTGGGTGAAATTGGATTTGCAGTTGCTTCTCCTTATCTGTACCTGACTGAAGGCAATCGTGACATTACGTTCAGATTTTACATATCAGGAAGTGTTCCAATAGGCTTTACTGTAAACGAGATTAATGAATTGTTCAATCTGCAGTTCAGCGGAGAGAAGGGATGGATTGATGTGCCGGTAGATGCAGGCAGCGTGAGGGTTGATGCTTCAAAAGAATTTTTCGAAATTACGGTTGCGCTGGACGGTGGAGATGATGCTGTCGTTCCTTACTCCGGAGAATTGCATCTTTACAATTTTAATGTAAGCATGCCGGTGGCGAAATTCATTTTGAAAAATTCTACTGCATCTGATGCTGTACTGGATTTCAGTTTTGAAAAAATCATGATCATAACAAGTGTGGAGAATTTGAAGAATGTTAAGATACAGAATGATCAAAGCATCCTTGACCCTTCAAAGGCTTTTGAATTTTTCGGGGTCTCACCGCATGCAGGCTCGTCATTTATCATCGGTTCTAATGAACTCTTCATCAAGACTCTGAATCCCGCAGAGAACATAACCGGAAAAATAAAACTTACGTGGGATGATTTTGACAATATCCCGGATAGTCTTAAATCAAACGAAATTTCCGTAGAGGTTCTTGAAAACTCGGAATGGAGCAGCACAGGGAGTAAGGAGAATTTGTTTTCGAGTTCGAATATAGCAGATATAAAAACTAAAAATTCTTATCAATTTTTCAGTAAGATTTCGATGGACAATGAAATAGCCGGGTCAATCACTGAGTTTTCGAATATAGATTTTACACTTAAGAAAATGAATGTCGGGGCGGTATATTCCGAGACCGAAAATTATTCAGTAAAATCAAAGTGGGGCTTTTTGAAACTCGATTCCAAAGATTCTTTTCCGGTAGTCAATGACGTAATTTATTCACCGAAAATTAAAGAGCTCAGCATTAGTTATGATGCAGCTGTTTCTCATACTTTCAGATCTGATGAAACTTCAGCATTCATTCATATTACACCGTTTGGAAGTAAAGCAGTCTCAAATAATGATTCCTCCAAACCGCTGTTCCCGGCATTTGAGAATGAAGGCGAACTATATATAGGTGTGGAGAATTTCAAAACTGATCAGACATTGTCAATATTGTTCAAAGTTTCCGAGGGATCAGCAGACCCACTGATTTCGAAGGAAGAAATTAATTGGAGTTATCTGGGGTCAAACAATGAATGGCTGGATTTTGAGAAAGAAGATATCACAGATTCGACTGATGATCTGACAAACACAGGGATAATTATATTTAACATTTCAGATAAAGCTTCTTCGGAGAACACATTAATGACTGAGCAGCTTCACTGGATTAGAGCAACTGTTTCTGAAAATACAAATGCCGTTTGCAAATTAATAAATGTAATTGCACAGGCAGCGACTGCATCATATTCAGATTATAAAAATACCGGTAATTATTTTAAAAACATTTTAGCCGCAAACACAATAAGTAAACTATTAATAAGTGATTCATCTGTTAAAAAAATAACACAGCCATATTCATCCATTAACGGGAAGACAAAGGAAACCGACGAACATTTTTATACAAGAGTAAGCGAACGTTTGCGTCATAAGAACCGGGCTATTGCAATGTGGGATTATGAGCGAATTGTTCTGGAAGAGTTTCCTCAGATATATAAAGCAAAATGTATTAATCACTCCCAAATTCTCGAAGAGACTGCTGCCGGAAAAACTGTTTACATTGACAATGAATTAAAACCCGGATATGTATTACTCATTCCGATTCCGGATATCCGTAATCAGAATGCATATGATCCGTTACGACCTTACACAAGCTTAGGTCTGCTTACTGATATAAAAAAATATTTGTACAAGTATATCTCACCCCACGTGAATCTTGATGTACGTAATCCTCTTTTTGAGGAGATACAGCTTGAGTTTAAAGTAAAGTTCATGTCCGAAGACAATGAATTTTATGAAAAGGAACTGAAACTGGAGATTGAACAATTCATGTCGCCATGGGCTTATGATCCTGAGACTGACATAGAGTTTGCAGGAAAAATAAACAAGAGTTCTCTGATTGATTTTATCGAAGAGCGTTCGTATGTAGACTTCATAAGCTGCGTAAAGATGTTTCATATTGTTGATGGTAAGAAGTCACAGGATCTTGAAGAGGCAGGTGCAAGCACGTCGCGGTCAGTATTTGTTTCGGTAAAATCAGATGATACTGTTAATGCACACAAAATTTCTTTTATAAAAGCTGAATGTGAGTGTGATGGAAAATAATTTTATCATATCAAAAGACAGGAAGCTGCGGGAAAGTATGGATTATTACTTTCTGCGTGAGAAAGGTCTTGAATACATTGAGTCGCTTGCTTCGAAGCTGTGGACGGATTATAATACGCATGATCCGGGAATTACAATTCTTGAAATCCTCTGCTATGCCATTACCGAGTTAGGTTATCGAACATCTTTTGATATCAAAGATCTTTTGAGCGACGCTGACGGAAGGATAGATTCGGATCAGTCATTTTTTTCTGCAAAGAATATACTAACGACAAGACCTCTTAATATTACTGATTACAGAAAACTTCTGACAGATCTCTCCGGAGTTCAGAATGCTTTTCTATATCCGTACAGGGATGAAGATTTTAATTTAGCTGCAGAGCCGCAGCAGGAAGTTAAAATTTATGCTGACTGTAAAAAAGATAAGCTAGTTTATTCAAAGACTGAGCATGAAATTACATTGCATGGTCTGTACAGAGTTGTTCTCGATCTTGAAGAGAATGATGAATACGGAGATCTGAATACCGGGAATATCATTTGGCAATTTCCGACAGAGGAACTTATAAAGTATAAGCTGCAGCTTTTATTTAAGAACTGGAATGAAATTGATTATGAATTCATAAGTAATGTTGATGCCACAACGATTGCAAATGTAAACGTTAGTTTTACAAATAAGAAATGGAAAGTAACATTCGATCTTGGAAGCGGAAGCAGTAAAATTCAGTTTTCGTTCGAAGCGTATGTTCTTATGAAGACTGATGTATCTGAAATTGCATCGCAGGTAGAAACTGAGTTAAGCAATGCAAATAACGTTTTAGAAATATTTAAATTGTATCAGAAAAAGATACAGTTAATTGTAAGCATTTTAATAGAGGCAAAGAAAAAGTTGCATGATAACCGGAATTTATGTGAAGACTTTATCAAACTGGAAACTATTTGTTCGACGGAGATTGCATTTTGTGCTGATATTGAAGTGTCACCGGATGCTGATATAGAGGAAGTTTATGCGAATATTCTTTTTCAAATTGAAAACTATCTTAATCCCGAGATTAAGTTTTATCTGCTGAAAGAAATGCTGGAATCAGGAATACCGGCTGATGAAATATTCGAGGGACCTTCATTGAAGCACGGTTTCATTAAAACCGGTGAAATCGAAAATACAAAGCCGAGAACGAAAATTTATGTGTCGGATATTATTAATTTCATCATGGATACTGAAGGCGTATTGTCAGTTAAGAATGTACTGCTTACAAAATATAATAAGAACGGCAAAGCTGAATTGCCAAGTCAGAGATGGTGTCTGGAAATTGAAGAGGGATGCAAAGCTATTCTGAATGTATTCAAATCAAAAGTATTATTCTTCAAAGAGAAGCTGCCATTCATAGCAAAGACAGAGGAGACATTGGATACATTAAAATACCTTCATGGTATTGAAGAAAGAAATAAGCTAAAGAATACTGCGGACGACATTGAAATTCCTAAAGGAAGTTTCAGAGATCCGGAAGATTACGTTTCTATTCAGCACGAATTCCCTCAGACATATGCAGTAGGTAATACGGAACTGGCAAGCAGTGCGACCGAAGAAAGACGAGCTCAGTCAAAACAGCTCAAAGCTTTTTTACTGTTCTATGATCAGGTAATTGCCAATTATTTTTCTCAGCTTGCCAATGCAAAAAATTTATTCTCACTTAGGAAAGATTTGAAGCAAACTTACTTCTCACAGTTCATCAGTGATTTTAATTTACATGAAGACATTTATGTCAATGGTTCTGACCTTGAACTGATATTGGGTTCTCCTCAGTCCGGCGAAGCTCAGGGTATTACCAAAGCACGAGAAGCTCTGATTGAGAACAAAGATCTGTTTCATGAAAGACGCAACCGTTTTCTCGATCATCTGATCTCGAGGTTTGCTGAGTCGTTCAACGAATATGTTTTCTTTCTTTATACATACACCAGCTCAGAAGATTACAAGGAAATTGAAGCGGAAGAACTTATCAGTGATAAGATAAATTTTATTAAAGATTATCCCGCAATAAGCAGCGAGCGAGGGAGAGCATTTAACTATCTCGAAGATTCATGGGATACTGACAATGTCTCAGGGTTGGAAAAAAGAATTTCGAGATTGTCCGGTATTAACGAATTCCGCAGAAGATTTTTATTTTGCATTAAAAATATTGAGATACAAAAGAATCCTGTTACTTCTAAATATTTTTTTAATGTCATAGATAGTGTCGGAGTTGCAATTCTGAAGTCTTTAAAGGAGTATGAAAAATTTTCTGAACTGAATGACATTATAAAAAAGATACCCGAGAATGTTACAAAAGCCGTGAGATATAAAAAGCTTGATATCTCTTCGAGTGAATTTTCATTTGAATTGAAAGATCAGGGAGGAACAGTGATTGCTCAAAGCGGCAGTATTTACGGTGATGCTGTTTCAAGAGACAAGGCAATTGAGGATATCATTTCAGGTTTTGAAAGTGATTGTCCCTCTGAAGGAATGCATTTAGTTGAACACATATTGCTGCGGCCTCGGTTTAATCCTCCGGTCATTTCGGGAACTGATCCTGAAGATGTTTATAAATTATTTGAAGTGTGTCTTGGTGCAGACTGTAAATTCTGCGGAGAAGAGGATCCGTATTCATTCAGGATGACTCTTGTTCTTCCGTATTGGCACAAAAAATTCATGAGTCAGGGGTTCAGAAAATATTTTGAAACAATGGCGCGGACTGAAGCTCCGGCTCACTGCATGCTGAAGATTTGCTGGGTCAGCAATACTCTTATGAATGAGTTTGAGACTGTATTTAAAAAATGGCTTGAAGCTTTGAAAGATTATGAAAGTGATCTCATACAAAAAACTTCTAAGAAGGATAGTTTAAGAGAAACAAATAACAAAATGATAGACGTCTTGAGAAAATTGCACAGCGAATATCCCGAAGCTCAATTGCATGATTGCGAAACGGGAACAACAAATCCGGTTTTACTCGGAAGCACTGTTTTAGGAACATTTAAACAATAAATATCATGGAAGAGAAAATTTTTTATCCGGTGTTCGAAGCAGATCAGGTACTGACTGCAAATCATCTCAATGAGATTGTTAATTACCTCGATGATCAGGAAAGACTTACGAGAAACAAGCTGATCGGAATAGGAATAGTCTGCGGACTCGAACTGAAGGTAAGCAGTTCGCAGATAGAAATTTCAAAAGGATGCGGAGTGACCTCCGAAGGATATTTAATAGTGCAGGAAAAAATAAAGTGCACTTATTTCCGTCCATATGAATTACCCGGGGACTTCTTTGCAAAATATAAACCTGTTTATGAACCATGGGAGATGTATGAACTTTTGACTGCCGAACGCTCACTGGAGTTTGAAGATACAGAGCTTCTTAAAGAGAATTCAGGTTTTCTTAAAAATAAGATAGTAGTGCTGTTGCTGGAAATGAAAGAGATACAGTTGAAGAATTGTGTCGAGACTGACTGTGATGACAAAGGTTCAAAGATAGAGTTTTCAGTCAAGCCATTGCTTGTAAATAAAAAAAACATTGATGAATTTTTAAAAAGTGTTTCCGGGAAAAATGGTAAACAGGATACAGACAGTGAAATTCAGCCGTTACTTCATGACATCCGGCTCAGAAGATTCAATGTTGCCGTAAAAGATTTGAAAACTGCAGATGATGTATTCAATGCATTCCTGAACATAGTTGATGATGCTACATTAAAGAAATTAGCAGAGATACTGAATTATTGTTATGTGCAGTACAAACCTCTGCTAACGGAAGAGCCGGTAAATCCATTTTCAAATGTACTCAAAATCTTTAAAGACAGGCTTGAATCCATAAAGAAAAATAATCCTTACTTCATACAATATTACTATGACTGGATAGATGACTTAATAAAAGCGTATTTTGAGTTTAAGGACAAGGTGTTTTTTGTTCAGACAATGTGCTGTCCGGATGAAAACTTATTCCCGCTTCATCTTATGTTGGGGGAAGCTACAAAGAACACAAGCATCGAAATTAAATCAAAGTACAGAAATTATTTTATTTACTCTCCGTTATTTAATTCACAAAAAGATTTGTTGTCTGAAATTCAGATACTGTTCAGAAGGATGAAAGTAATGATTCAGAATTATGAAATCAAAGATCCCGCAGGCTATGCAAGGGCTCAGATAGAAATTACTCCGAGCAAATATCTTGATAAACAGTTATCGGAAAGGTGCATACCATATTATTACGATCCGTTCGGGCTCTATCAGTGCTGGAGCTGGAGCAAAACCAGGAAAGGGAATTCCAGATTTAATCTGTCCTACAATTCCGAAAAATACAGTACTTCAGATTCAGTTGTTAATCCGTTAATGTATGACGTAGAATGGTTTAATTTTTTCAGAATAGAAGGACACATAGGTAAGGATTTTTCTTCGGCATTGAAAAACATACTTAATCAGAGAAGTGTCTTCAATCTGCCGTTTGATGTTGTCGCGCTTTCGACGGCAACTATTGCAAAATTCTCAGGAGTCAATGACGATGAATGCAGCTTCAGAGATCTCGAGTCACTGTATAATGTTTTGAAAAGTGAATTGATATGCAAGCTCGCCGATGCCGCATGTTTTGCTGCAGGAATAAAATTTACCTTTATTAGGTCAGTGGGTTTATCCGCAGTCACCAGAGATGAATTTACTGAGCCGGATGAAATCGATAGCGAATTACTTCGAAGCGCAACTATCAATAAGAATATTTCATTGGTAGCGACGTTAGCATTGAGCAAGACATTGCGGCTTGGATATCAGAAAGGTGATTTCATACGGAATCATTGTAAAATTTCAAAAGGCACGGTTGGTGAAGCATATCTTAATGCAATCCGGAAAGGGAGTTCATTCAGCAAGCCGGACTCAGACGGAAATTTCGGAGCGAGCAGCAACATTTATGCGCACATGTTTTACTTTATTGAATGTGTTGAAAATCTGATGACAGCGATTTTGCCTTTAACGTTAGATGAGTTTAACATAAACGCATTCAAATCGAGATATGATTTGTTAATTGAAGAGATTAAGGTTCTGATTTTGCACGAAGCTGAAATGACAAGGGTCTTAAAAATAAACTTCAGCTCTTTTATAAATCAAATCAGAGTGGTTCTGTACTCCTGCATTGATGACCGTCTCGAAGCATTGAAGAATGAATTCATAAAGAGACAGAGAGAAATTGCGGCTTTAAGAAATCTAATGAATTATTTCCGTAAGCATCCTGGAATGGAGCATAAAGCCGGTGTTCCCAAAGGCGGAACATTTATTTTAGTTTATCACGAAACACAGAGAAGGCAGCTCACACTTGATTTTCAGAGAGGCGTTGCTTCGCTGTTCAAAGATATTCCCGGCATTAATTTTGAAAAGCTGAATTTGTCCGAGAATATAATAGACATAGATTTTCTTAAGACTGCCGAGATAAAAGATAAGACTTTAACACTGCAATTCTATGATGCGCTTTCGAAGTACATGAATGTCTGCAAGGACATGGATGAAGAAACAAAGGAAGAAATTACAAAGATTCTTGTCAGAGATCCGAAAGCTGTCAGACCCGAGAAGTTCAGAGTGACGGATTTTTCTATCATCGCTGATTTCTATCTTCCGTATTTATGTTGTTCGGATTGTGCACCGGTAGCTTATGTTCTGCCGAAAGAACCGCCGGAGATTTTAAAGATCAGTATTGAGAAAACGAACTTCTGCAATGATGATGATAATTTATATCCGGTTTCAGTATCACCGGACGGAGGGAATCTTAAAGCATCAGGAGGAGGACTCGTGACGGAGCAGGGAAGATTTTTCTTTAAGCCATTAGGATTGACGGCAGGGATAAATAAGCTAACATACAAATTACCGGATGGAAGGACAGCAAGCGTTGATATTAAAATCTCGGCTCCTTTAAAAATTGATTTCAAATTTAAAATTAAAACTGACGGAGTGACAGTAGAGTTTATTCCAAAAACGGATTATCCGAATTACGAATGGAACTTCGGCGACGGCAGCTCGCTCTCTTCAGAATCGTCACCTCAGCACACATATGTATTCGATGGTGAGGAAAAAACTTTCGACGTTACTCTTACAGTTGATAATGCACCTTGCGCTTCGAAAAAGACAGTTCAGATTTTATTGAGAAAACCAAAGCCGACCAAATTTGAAATCGAGCCGCGTGTCTTCTGCTCGAATGACAAGACAAAATATGAATTCACAACATCACCTCAGGCAGATATTGATGACATTGAAAATCCTGATGGATTAATTATTGAAAAGAAAACAGTTACAAAGAAATTATTCTTCGTTCCGGTGAAGCAAGAGCTTACCGCTTCAAAGGATTACCGCTTGAAGTATAAAGAAGCGGATTTGGATTTGAGGATAGTTGTTGCTGATGCCGGATTCACAATGATGATAGAACGTCAATCGCAGGAGGATTTTGTCTTAACGTTGAAAGCAAAGCATTCCGATGCTGATAAGTATGAATGGAAGGTAACGCAGGGGAGAATATCATTTAATTCTGCAGAGAAAAAGTTCAGATTTTCCTACCGTGAGAAAAAGCTAACACCCGGGAATGATCTGATAATCACATTGAGTATTTTATATATTTTGAACGGTGTCGAATGCAAGAATACTCAGAGATATGTTCTAACGGAAGGTATATTTTTCAATCATACTGACGGAATTGAGTTCGATAACAATACAAAAGTATAATGTCAGATAAACACAAACACATTATAGAGAAGCAATTCATTGATATAGAGATCAATGGTAAAGTTGATGCTTTCAGGTTTAAGGATGAACTCGCTGACATTTGCAAAAACAAACTGCTTCCTGAAATGGAGAAATTATTTGACGATAAGTTTCCGGGAGACCGGATAATACGTATTGACAAACTGGAGATTGATGCAGGAAATGTATCTCCGGAAAACTGGGAAAAAGGATTTGTTGAAAATGTAATAAAGAACTTATCACAATACATTGATAGTGCCGGTACGTTCAGCAATATTGAAAATGAAAGAAGCGAAAAGGAATTTATCAGAAAAGAAGAAAATGATTCCGGTATTATTTTGTTTTTTTTAGAAAAAGGATTCCTTCCGTGGTATTCGCACATAGATAACAGGAATCAACTGCAGTTAATGCTTGAAGAGTTGTTAAATAATGATGATGAGAGATTTAAGAAAGATCTTAAAGAACTTTTAAAGAATAACAAAGAAGCATTGAAGAGATTAGTGTTTCAATTTGACAAGGAGAAACTTGAACTAATACAGAAGAAATTGTTCCCTGATATAAATCCCGGAAGAATAACTGATGTATGGAGAAATATTCTGAGCCAGGTAAATATGAATAGTGAGCAGCAGAAAGAAATCATATACCGGGCACTGTTCAGTGTACAATTTAATACCGCCGCTTCAATAACTGAAACATCTTTGACTCATAACATCTCTGAAGAAATAATAAGAATGCTAAAGCCGGCAGACATTTCAAAACTGATGAAAATATTAGAGCCGGATAATAAAAATGATTTAGTTAAGAAAGTTCAGGAATCTTTGATACAGTTTTCCGGATCTGAAATTAAAGATCGGGAAGAAAATCAAAAGAGAGCAGAAGAGATTCACACTGTTGAAAAGTACGAATGGTATATATCAAACAGCGGACTTGTGATTCTTCATCCGTTCCTTTTGAAACTCTTTGAGAGTACAGGTTATGTTGAAAACAAAGAGTGGATTGGTATTGAGCAGCAGCAGAGGGCAATTGCGCTGCTTCAGTATGCAGTGACGGGAGATGAAGAGTATCCTGAATTTCAGTTAATGCTGAATAAAATCATTTGCGGGTATGAAATTCAGGAGAGCCTGCCGGCTGTAATGAATTTGAGTGATTTTGAAAAGAATGAAGCTGACGAATTACTCAAGTCCGTCATCGGACACTGGACAGCATTAAAGAATACATCAATACAGGGTCTGCGTGAGACATTTTTAATGAGAAGCGGAAAGCTCTCCCGTGACGACGGCGGCTGGTTATTGCAGGTTGAGGTGAAGACGGTTGACATACTCATAAATAAACTGCCATGGGGAATGTCAGTGATCAGACTGCCATGGATGAATGAGATGCTCAGAGTAGATTGGAATTATTAAAGTCAGAGATGAGAACATTAGAAAAAAATATTACAGCAAAGCCAAAATCAAATTTGAGCAGTGTTTTTTTTCAGCCAAAGCTGACTATCAATCCGCCGGATGATCAGTATGAGAGGGAAGCTGACTTAGTTGCCGGACAGATTATGAGAATGCCAATGGACAATAATTATTTTTTTCATCCTGCTTCCATTAGTTCTGTTCAAAGGAAATGTACAGAATGTGAAGAAGAAGAAAAGCTGCAGCGTAAAGAAAACAGTAAGAGTGAAGTCAATGTTGACAATACATTAGAAAATTATATAGGAAACATTAATTCAGGAGGGAATTCATTGCCGGATAATGTAAGGAGTTTCTTCGAGCCGGGTTTTGGATATGATTTTTCCAATGTCAGGATTCACAATGATGCAGCAGCAGCAAAGTCTGCAAAAAGTATAAATGCATTGGCTTACACTTACGGGAATAACATTGTATTCAATGAAAATCAATATTCTCCTGATACTGATTCCGGAAAGCGTCTGCTTGCGCATGAACTGACTCATGTAGTTCAGCAGAATTCAAGCAAAGGAATACAGAGAAAGACTTACCTTGAATCCGAAGGAATCACAGATGAAACCACAATCGACAAGGAAAGCAAAGTAAGAAAGGTTATTCTTGATTTGCTTAATCTGAACAGCAGCGCACTTTATCCATACGTCAAGAATAAGATCAAGGCAATCGAAGCAAAGCTAAATAAAGAATTCAAATTTAATACGAGCGTATTCGGATACCATTTTAAGAAGCTTAACAAGATAAGCGACTCGAGTGTTAAGGAATCCGAAGTTCACAAAACCACCGGAGGGTTTGTTGACCCGGCTACAAATGATATTTATCTCCATGACAGATCTAATTACTGCCACGCTCTTCATGAAGCGCTGCATGTTGCATCACATCACAAAGGACTGAAGAGCACCTTCGGAATTGATATCATGGAAGGAATGACACAATATTTCACCGACATAGTATTTAAGGAGCAGACAGGTAAAGAGTGTAAGACTCACAATTACGCCAGCCAGCTGAAATGCGCTGTGAATGCAGTCACGCTGCTCGGCGGGTTTGCCAACTCTGCGGAAATCTTTTTCAACGGGAAATTCAACATAATTGGTGACATCGCCAAATCTAAATCAGTTGACGGATCTGAAATCGTAAAAAAAATAAAGAAATGCTGAGTTAATTACAAACAAAAGTTGTGAATGATATTCACCAAATCAAATATTAGTAATGAAAGCGTGAACGGAAGCAGAGGGAGCAACCCTGTTTTTTTTCAACCTGTTTATTCTGCAAGCAGATTGAATTATATCAATGAGGATAAACCAAATACTCTTTCATATAATTTAACGCAGCCAGGTGCAACTGAATCAAACCGGACTTTTTTCAAACCAACGGCTCAGATTCAAAATACAATTCAAAGGCAAGAGTCTGAACCTGAATCCGGTACTCCTTCAAAGGATGAAGGAGGAAGCAGGAGTAAGTACAGTGAAAAAGAAATTAAAGCAGCAAAACTTGAACTTGAAAGGTCACAATTGTTCAGAGATCTCCAAACAAATCCTCAAATTGAATCTTTATCAAAGCGCGATTACTTCAATAAAAATATAAAAAGAATTGAAGAAGCAATTAAACTTGAAGCCGGAGGTGACCCCATGAAACTTGCGGAAGCTGAACAGTCAGTTCTTAAGTATGAGCTGGAGTTTTCAACCTTTAAGAACGAATCTTCCAATGAGTTAAGGATTCTCAGCTATGAGGAATGGGGAGGCGGTGTCGCCGCGGCAAAAGCATTTGATGATCAAAACAGGATTGAATTGCGAGGGAAAAATAAGAAGGAAAAGTCAAATCTGAAACATACTCTTGCACATGAGTATTCGCATTTATTCGATCCGGAAGTGAGCGATGAAAGCATTGCATTGTCGGAATTCAAGGATTCAAGATCCGAACTTTTTGCAGAAATATTTTCCCAGCTGATATTATGCGAGGTTTCCGGCAGTACAGGGTGCAGTATGACTGTGCTGAGATATAGTGATGAGGAAAAGAAGTTAAAGGAAGAAACAACATCCGGAATTGATGCAATCTACAGAAGTTATGTTACTTCAAAAGAAAAATCCGAGCAAATAAATATTTTAGTAAAGCAAATCTTAAGTGAAAATTCTGAGACCGGTGAGACTGAGATTCCGTGAAGTTAATTTTACAATTCTGACAAATGTTTTTACCAAAAATAAATATAACCAATCGAAGTAAATCTGAAGCAGGAAGTAATTCAAAACCTTTCTTTCAGCCTAAGTACAGCATTAACAATCCTGATGATATTTATGAAAGAGAAGCTGATTCGGTTGCTGAAAAAATAATTCAGACTAAAGTTAGCAGTTCACGTGATACTTTTTTCAAACCTGCGTTAGAGGTCCGTAATAAAGTTCAGCGTCAGGAAAAAGAACCTGACTCTAAAATAGATTTAGACGAGAGGAAAGTTTTACCGGATTTTTTTGACAGACGTTTGGACTGGTATGAAATGTCCAGACCTTTTTCTACAAGAGGAGCTGAAAGCTATCTGTATCTCGATGACAAGCTTCACCTGTCTGTTGGCAATGTATGGACGAAAAACTACAATTTCTTTTTTGATTTCGGATTCGGAGATAAAGTGTCGGCAGATGCTGCAAATTTTTTCACACCGTTTACAATTGATTCGGCATTGAAACGGGACTTTCCTACTCAATCCGAAATGTTCGAAAGAAATGCGGACATTTCATCAATAATAATTAGTCCTACAGTTTTTACTTTTGACATAAGTGATATTCCCGGAACTTTACGAATGCCGTTTTTTAGTATCTTTGGAGCTGATAAGTCCAATCCGTATTCACGAAAAAAGAAAATTCAGAGAAAGTGCAGGGAGTGCGAAGATGAAGAGAAGCTTCAAAGAAAAAGTTTTAACACAAATGAAGCTGAATCAAATAGTGAATTCGAAAACTACGTTGATAATCTGAATTCAAACGGGACAGCTCTCAGCGCAGAGACAAGAAGTTTCTTCGAGCCGAGATTCGGTTATGATTTATCGAATGTACGAATTCACAATGATACTATAGCGGCTAAGTCTGCTCAAAGCATAAATGCTCTTGCTTATACTTCGGGAAGTAATATTGTCTTTAATGAGAATCAGTTTTCACCGGAAACAGACAGCGGGAAAAAATTATTAGCGCATGAACTGACACATGTAGTTCAGCAGGATCAGAACATTCAGACTAAGAAAATTCAAAGAACAATAGGGGATGATTTAGATCTTTCTTCACCGCGGTTTAAAGGTGATGCGGAGCTTGAAGCTTGTTTCGATGGTGAGAAAATAATAAGATTTGGCAGCAGAGGTGAGCATGTTAGAAAAATTCAGCAGGCATTAATTGATGCAGGATTTCCATTAGCGAAATTTGGAGCGGACGCTATTTACGGAGCGGAGACAAAAGCCGCGGTAAAAGAATTTCAAAAACAATCCGGTCTTGATTTCAGCAACCAGGACGGAGAGGTAGGTCCGATTACAATGAGCAGATTGGATTCAAGATTCACAGGTTCTTCCGCAAGCACTGTTGAACATACTTGCGAATCGGGATTAAAAACAATCACTATTGATTTTGCTATGATGAAAGGTTCAACCGGTAACCCAGCATCTGATATTGCATTTGCTAATACAGTTTTTTCAAACTGCTGTATTGAGTTTAAAATGGGAACTCAGGTAACAATTCCGGATTCACTTTCTGATTCATTGCTTGGAGGAGATACAGATCTTCTGATGGCAGGTTGCGGGGCAGTTTCAGCAGAAGATTTGAATACTTTTCTGACTATCAGCAGTTTGTTCGGTCTTACTAATCCTATTATTGCTTTTTATGTAGGAACATTGCATGAAGGCACTAACAGGTTAGGAGGTGTAGCTGTATCCGGTTTATGCGCAACCGGACCGCGCACACCAATGCAGGGTATGATTGCTATTGCTAATGATGTGGATAGCAAAACATTTCCGCATGAGCTTGCGCATGTTCTCATGAATGCATTTTCAGATCACAGGGTAACAGCTGATAACCTTCAGCATGTAAGTGCAGGTTCAACAGGAGTAAATATTGCACCGGTACAGTGTGCTATAATGTATACCCGTGCTTAAAAATCTTTTCTATAGCTTAAAGAACAGCAATACAGAAGGAAGCCGTAACGGTATAGGAGTATTCAAACTGGACAGAAGGAAAGTAACTAAGATCAAACGGGGCTTCATTGAATATAAATAAATATCGGAAGTTACGTAATTTGTGATTTTTTATTTATAACCACCTCCAAACCCCCTCCTTTATAAGGAGGGGGCAGGGGGAGGTGCTCAAAAGATTAAAATATTCCATCTTTAAAATGATCTACTGAATTATCTAATTACAATTGAATACCTTGCGTAACTTCAGTAAATATTTTAAAAGTGAAAGAATCACTTTTAAATATAAACCGGTGATGGGATCAGCTCGAAGGATTTCAGAAAACCGGAATAACGTTTTAGCATAATGAACAGTTTACAAAAAATATTTTCATCAGAAAAAAATAATAATATTAAAATACGATCGGGTATTTTCTTTCAGCCAAAACTTGCAATTAATCAGGCGCATGACCAGTATGAACGTGAAGCAGATACCGTTGCCGGGAAAGTAATGCGGATGTCTGACAGCGATAATTATTTTTTTAGACCGGCTCCCTTAAGTTCAATTCAGAGAAAGTTTGCGGAATGTATGGAAGAAGAGAAATTGCAAAAGAAAGAAATTAACAGCACTGAAGCGGATGCTGACAATTCGTTTGAACGATATGCAGGCAGATTAAACTCAGGCGGACAATCAATGAGCAGTGAAGTAAGAAGTTACTTCGAGCCGAGATTCGGTTTTGATTTTTCGAATGTGAAGATACATAATGATTCAGCTGCAGCTAAGTCGGCGCAATCAATAAATGCATTGGCATACACAAGCGGCAGCAATATTGTTTTCAACGAGAATCAATATTCACCGGAAACAGACAGCGGGAAAAAATTACTGGCTCATGAACTTACACATGTAGTGCAGCAGGATAATGATCAACACGTGAAAAGAAAAATTGATCCGGTAAAAACCGGTCCGACGGAAAAACCTGATGAGATGACTATGAAGGATTACAAACTAAGTACAAGATATGAGTGCAGCCTTACAGAAAATGAAAAGATAACTGCAGCAACGACAAAGGTGAATGAATGGCTTAGTAAAGTCCTGACAAAGCTGGAGGAATACATTCGAAATCAGAAAGACGAAGACACGCGGTCAGCGCTTGCTTTTCATTTTCGTACAGCGGATGAATACACGGCAATCAGAGTGGCATCTGTCCTTAATCACATACAGAAAAATATGATCCCTAACGATGAAATCTCTGTTTTGTGCGGTTACTCGGACGGGAATTTATGTGATGAAAATACCATAGCAGTAACACTTGGCAGTTCGGTATATTTTTGTCCTGTATTCTTTAAGAAAGCAAGTGTTTCAGATGAAAGTGCAGAAACAATTATACATGAGCTTGCTCACACAATGTATCGCGGTTATTATCCTGATGAAAACACTTCAACTCTGAACAGACATGTGATTGATGACAGGGCTTACAAGAGCTTCAGACAATATTCTTACTTATCAACTAATGAAGCGCTTACGAACGCAGATTCCTATTCATCATTTTGTATGTCACTGATGACAGGCAGGTTTCCAAAGAAAAAAGAGGAAGCCGATAAAATTTCCTTCTGTGACAGAGATGAGGAACTTAAGATCAAAAAGAATCTTGCATCTGTAGAGAACCTTAATTCTGATTTCATTAACAGACTGCAGGATACGCGGCGTGCATGGTGGTCAAACTGGGAGACTCTTCGCTGGATAGTGTTTAAAGGACCTGACAAATCCCATGCAGAGCCTGCTTTAAAAGCCGCATCAAAACTATATGATTCCTTCAGAAAGAATAATTTTAAATTTAACTGTCTGAAAAAATGTCCTGAGGTAAGATCGGATTTTTATGTAAATATAGATAATCTGTACTATTCAGGAATATCCGGAGATTATATAGTCTGTGCAGGATTTTTTGGATTAAGCGAAGCGGATAGAATAATTAAGTTATATGAGAGTTTGCTGGAGACAAAAGGAGGAATGCAGAAGCATCAATTTCCGGGAATAGGAATTGTTGCATTAAGAGTCACAACGGATCCCAGATATAGTATAGGCGGCGGGGGGTATACACCTGATGAAGCTCTTGAAAAAATGAATTTACCTCCGAAAAAATTACCTCCGGTATTTTAATAATAATACTGCATTTATTCGAAAAATCTGAGTTGATTTACGGTGGTGTAGATAAAGATGTAAGCGAACCTTTTGCCGCAAAGACTCAAAGACTCTAAGAAAAAATTATTTGATTTTGCTATACTTTGAGCCTTCGAGTCTTTGTGGTAAAAATTTTTTGAAGGTTTTGAAACACACTCGGAAAAGAGAACGTTTGGGAGGAGTTTCTTCAACCAATGCTAAATTTTCAAAGTTAATTGTTTTCAAATATTAAACATATTTCTTCTAAAAATTAAAACTAAAAAAAAATGAATTATCCAAATCGAGTAATTAAAAAAGGCGAGAGCAACAAAACAATTGTCAAAGCCATTCAGCAAAAATTAAATGAAGTCGGGTGCGGTCCTATTGATGTTGATGGTGATTTCGGATCTAAGACTTTTGCTGCTGTTAAGTTTTTTCAGTCAACCCGCAGGGATCAGAACGGAAATCCTCTCGAGATAGACGGAAAGATCGGTTCCATAACATGGGCTGTATTATTCGGACAGAAGACAATTACCATTACACAGGAAACGCCAAATGATCTTCTCAAGGAAGCGCTTAAAATTGCAGTTACACAGATAGGAGTGATGGAAAAACCTTTGGGGAGCAACAGCGGACCTGAAGTAAATAAATATCTTGCAAGCGTAGGTTTAGGACCCGGACAATTCTGGTGCATGGCTTTCGTTTACTACTGTTTCAACGAAGCAGCGAAAAAATTAAACCGAAATAATCCGTTAGTAAAGACCGGTCACTGCATGACACACTGGAACGGCACGTCGGGAAAAAAAATACTAGCAACAACTGCCGTCGACAATCCTTCCCTGGTTAAGCCCGGTCAGATATTCATTATCAACACCGGCGGCAGCAGCGGTCATACAGGAATAGTTGAAAAACTTGAAGGCGGATTTTTACATACCATCGAAGGCAACAGCAACACAGAGGGGAGCCGTAACGGGATAGGAGTATTCAGACTTGACAGAAGGAAAATAACCAAGATCAACAGGGGATTTATTGAATATAAATGAATATTTAAATAGTGAAAGAATCTCTTTTAAATACGGCCGGAAACTCTCATAAACCGCAAGCAGATTTTAATAAAGTCTTTTTTTATGCAAAGAAGGATAATTATACTCATGGCTATTCACAGGAGCAGAATGCTGATTCAGCTAAAGATCATTTGGTGAGAAAATCTGGAGGTATTAAAGAGAATTCATTTTTTAAGGCAAATCCGGTATATAATGTTCAGCGGAAATGTACTAAATGTGAAGAGGAAGAAAAGTTACAGAGGAAGGAAGAAATGACCGGACAAATCAAAGCCGATAATGAATTGGAAAATTATATCGGAGGATTAAATTCGGGAGGAGAAGCTTTACCGGAAAATGCAAGAAGATTCTTCGAGCCGAGATTCGGATATGATTTTTCGAATGTAAGAATTCATAATGATTCTGCTGCAGCTGATTCAGCAAGCAGTGTTAATGCATTGGCTTATACTTCGGGGAATAATATTGTATTCAATAAGGATCGATATGCACCTGATACTGACAGCGGGAAGAAATTACTGTCTCATGAACTTACACACGTAATTCAGCAGGGAAGCTCTTTAGCAAGAAAGAGAATTCAGAAAGCCGAAGACAAAAATTCAGAGTCAACCGGAAAATTGTTTGAAGAAACTTTCAGCATTCAGTCTCTGATAGAAGACGGAAAATTGATTGAAGAACCTGCGATCATGGGTAAAGAGTTTGTTGCAGACTGTGAAAGCTACAGTGTGACATTTAAATTTCCAAAAGCTTACAAGGGACTTTTTTATTCAAATGTTCCGGGATTAATGTTCAAAGGTGTGTATGTAAATCTTGAAGCTCATTACATGAATAAATCAGATAGCGGCAGATGTTCACCGTTAAGATTCCTTCAGGTGCTGAGATATTTTAAACTGGATGAATCGGGCTTGCCTGTTTCAACAGAGCCAACGTCACCTGCAAATAAGATTCTCTCAGGCTGGGGTCAGGATGTATCTTCCGAAGGATGGTTTGTAGATACATTAACTACCAATCCATTCTATACTTCTTCAGCTTGGGGAATGGAAGGCAGTGAGGGAACTGAAAACTCACCTGCAATTTTGTGGGATGCGCCTTCAAATCTTGATTACAGAAACCATGGTAAGGAATTTTATACCTGTGCAGTTTGCGAAAATGAATTTGACAAAACCCGCAGTATCGATGCATACATAAAATGGGGATACTTTATAGACAGTAATTTGCACGTAAGTTTTTATCCTGCAGAGCCGCAGGCAGACTGCAGCGTCCCGCAAGTTGTGATAGATGCAACCGGGAGATGGGATCAGTTAGAGGGCTTGCAGAAAACAGGAATAACGTTTTAATACGATGAACAGTTTGCAAAAAATAAATTCTTCAGAAAAATATAGTAACATCAGAAAACGCTCAGGCACTTTCTTCCAGCCGAAGCTAACTATCAATAAGCCGGACGATCAGTATGAGCGTGAAGCGGATAAGGTTGCCGGAAATATTATGCAAATGTCTGTTAATGATAATTATTTTTTTAGACCGGCACCCATTAGTTCGGTTCAGAGAAAATGTGCTGAATGTGAAGAAGAAGACAAAATACAAATGAAAGGAAACATCATTGATGAAGTAAATGCTGACAGATCATTTGAAGCTTATGCAGGCAGTTTAAATTCAGGTGGACATGCAATGAGCAGCGGGGAAAGGAGTTTCTTCGAACCCAGATTCGGTTATGATTTTTCGAATGTAAGAATTCACAATGATTCTGCTGCAGCAAAGTCCGCACATAGCATAAATGCATTGGCTTACACCTCGGGAAATAATATAGTTTTCAATCAGAATCAATATTCACCGGATACTGATACAGGGAAAAAATTACTTGCACATGAACTAACGCATGTGATTCAGCAATCAAATAACGGAATGTGTCAGATTCAGAAAAAGGATGAACCCGGTTCACAGCTAAAAATGGAAGACACTCCCTGTGAAAGGGCATCGCTTCGTCGTGAAGCAAAAATTCCATGTCCGGGAGAGAAGGATAGTGAACTAATAATCAAACCTTGCATATGGACTATGTTTAAAAATTATGGTCCCTGCGGGATTTACATTTATCCCATATTAAAAGACACTCCGACTTTAAAGGCTTACGGGGAATTAACTGAAATAGAACCCGGCGAAACAAAGAATGTCGCTGCGCCAAAGGAATGCATCAGGTTTGAAGTTGGCTGCTCTTCTAACTGTGATACCACCGGCGATACGAGAATAAGATGGGGTCCGCCCTGTGCTGTTTAGCTTTAGAAGAAAGATCTTTTCAAATTTTATTAAGATAATGAATTCAAGGAAATGATATACAGCCTTAAAAATAATCCGGAATTTAAAAATGATAATCTCAATGAGCTTCTTATAGTTTTTAAAAAATTATTGAGTGAGATAATTTTATCAAACCTTAAAGGAAATTCAACCGGGTTAACAGAGAGTATATATTCACAAAATTTCGGACAAACTGCTTTTGTTAATGATAAATCAGGAGCGCTATCATATGAAGAACAATTTATAATTCTTCTATCCTTAACTCCTCATATACAGCCAAATTTTTATGATGAAATCATAAAAGAGATAATTCCGCAGGGAGGTGACTTTCCTGAATTCGGAGGTGTACGCGGGAGCAACCACAGAGGATTATTACCGACCGGTGAAACCGTTCAGTTTATCTTAGCCGGTAATGATGTTGGAAAAAGAATTGAAACAGAAAAATATTTTTCTAAAGAACATTATTTTTTCAAACAGGGAATTTTATCTCTCGAGAAGTTAAAAGAAGGAGAGCCTGTGATGAGCGGCCGCATCTTGATGGCTCCGGAATGGATAGAATATTTTTTAACTGGTAACATGCCGGCAGTATCCTTCAGTCAGGACTTTCCTGCAGCATTGCTGACCACTAAAATGGAATGGACTGATCTAATCTTACATTCTTATACATCGGATTTACTGGGAGACATCAAAAACTGGCTGGATCATCATGAGAAACTTTATGCGGATGAAATACTTTCTCCGAAAATCAGGCAGGGCTATCGTGCATTGTTTTACGGACCTCCGGGTACAGGTAAAACACTAACAGCTTCTTTGCTTGGAAAAGAATTTAATAAACCTGTTTATCGAATTGATCTGTCAATGGTAGTTTCAAAGTTCATCGGTGAAACTGAAAAAAACCTAAGCAAAGTTTTTGACAAAGCAATGAACAAAGATTGGATTTTATTCTTTGATGAAGCTGATGCATTATTTTCAAAAAGAACGGGAGTTCAAAATGCACATGACAAATATGCCAATCAGGAAGTATCTTATTTGCTTCAAAGAGTTGAAGATTTTACCGGTCTGTTGATTTTGGCTTCGAATTTTAAGTCAAATATAGACGAGGCTTTTATCAGGAGGTTTAATACAGTTGTTTACTTTCCAAAACCGGATGCTGCGGAAAGACTGAGAATCTGGAAAAACTGCATTCCTGACCAACTGAAATTGTCAAAAGATGTTCAGCTGGAGCAAATTGCAAATAAGTACGAGCTTACAGGAGCAATGATTGTTAATGTGATTCAATATGCAGCTTTGAAAAGTTTTGCTGTTTTGCAAAAAGAAATAACAACACAAATAATTCTTGACGGAATAAGGAAAGAGCTTCAGAAAGAAGAGAAATCAATGTATTAAAACATTTTTTGAATTTCAAAATCCACTAATTAATAAGTGTAGTTTATAAATGAAACTTTCTTTACAGCTTCCTAAAAAATCCTTAAACAGAGCAGTCCTAAAATACCGTCCGCTGAAATTTCAGATAGATCAATTTAAAAATAATCTCTTAAAGCTTTTAGGTAAGATTGATGAAATCGAGAGAGAAGAAAATCAGAAGAATCATATCAGAGATTTTCTTAGAGATACCTATTATAAAGATGTGTATGAAATAAACACAAAAGATGTAAAGGATCTCGTCATTCATACAGGCAAAACCAACAAAGATAATGTGGGTGTAATCATTGAAGCAAAACGTCCGAGTAATAAATCGGAAATGATTACTGCAGATAAGTTGAATTGTAAAGCATTTCAGGAGCTGGTTCTTTACTTCCTCGATGAAAGAATTGACAAGGGAAATACAGATATAAAGTATTGCATCGCGACCAACGTTTACGAATGGTTCATCTTTGATGCTTTTTATTTTGAGAAATATTTTTACAGAAATAAGAATTTTGTCAAAGAATATGACCAGTGGAAGACAGGTCAGAAGGTAGCAGCAGATAAAGAGTTATTTTATAATGACATTGCAAAGCCCTACATTGACAGCAACGAAGATGAAATTCCCGTAGTATACATTGATCTGAGAGCATTTGAAAAAGATCTTAAAGTATCCAATCCGGAAAGTGAAAAGAATCTGTTAACATTATTTAAATTATTTTCACCCCACCATCTTCTGAGAATTTCTTTTCCTGACGACAGTAACAAGCTTGATCAGAAATTCTATAAAGAACTTCTGCATATTATTGGTCTTGAGGAAGTTAAGGAAGGAAGCAAACATATCATTCGAAGGAAAGAGAAAGCCAAACGGGATGCAGGTTCTTTGCTTGAAAATGCCATTAGCAAACTGGAAGTTCTTGATTCGATTGACAGAGTATCGGACAGCATTAATTACGGAGATACTAAGGATGAAAAGAATTTTAATATTGCACTGGAATTGTGCATCACCTGGATCAATAGAATACTTTTTCTGAAACTTCTTGAAGCTCAACTTGTCAATTACCATTCCGGAGATTACAATTACAAATTTTTAAATAAAGAAAAACTGAAAGATTTTGATGAGGTCTTTTCTTTGTTTCATCACGTGCTAGCAGTTCCTGCAGAAGAGCGTACCAGGGATGTAAAACTAAAATTTCATCTTGTACCATACCTTAACAGTACTTTGTTTGAAGTCAGCCAGCTTGAGAAAGAAACAATATCAGTTGCAAATCTGAATGACTCCCTGACTTTGGATCTGATCAATATTTCAATTCTTCAGGATAGTAAAAAATCTAAAAAGAATTTTCCAACACTTGACTACATTCTTAAATTTCTCGATGCTTATGATTTTTCAAGTGAAGGCGGTGGAGATACTCAGGATGAAAGCAGAACACTGATAAATGCTTCGGTGCTTGGAAAAGTTTTTGAAAAGATCAACGGGTATAAAGATGGTTCTATATTTACTCCGGGATTTATTACAATGTACATGTGCAGGGAAGCAATCCGTCCGGCAGTTGTACAGAAGTTTAAAGATAAATATAACTGGAACATTGAACATTTTGATGACCTCAGGAATTTTATCGCAGATAAAAGAAATCGTGAAGATATAGGTGAATTTAATAGCTTAATAGATTCAATAAAGATCTGTGACCCGGCTGTAGGCAGCGGGCATTTTCTTGTTTCTGCATTGAATGAAATTATTGCAATCAAATCAGAACTTGGAATCTTCGCCGATGAATACGGGGTACGTCTTTCCGATTATGATATTTCAGTCGAGCAGGATGAACTTGTTATTACCGATAAGAACGGTGATATCTTTGATTATAAAGTAAAGTCTTCTATATCAGGTAAGGAATTCAAAGTCAGGCCGGACATTCAGAAACTTCAGCGGACACTCTTTCATGAAAAGCAGAAACTGATAGAGAATTGTCTATTCGGTGTGGATATAAATCCGAACTCGGTAAAGATCTGCAGACTGAGATTGTGGATAGAGCTGCTGAAGAATGCTTATTACAGACCTCCCTCTGGCTCACTCCAAAAGGAGGGGGAAGTTTCGAGTGAACTTGAGACTCTTCCTAATATTGACATCAATATAAAGAACGGTAACTCGCTCATCAGCCGGTTTCCTCTCGATGCAAATCTGAGCAAGTTCGGACAGAAGATAAAAGATACAATTGAAGAATATAGAGTGAGTGTGAGGGATTATAAAAATGAAAAGGACAGGGCAAAGAAAAATAAGATCAATGAACTTATAGCCAGATTGAAAAATGACATCCGCTCGACTATAAGTAAAAATGATCCGAAGCTTCTCCGCCTGATGAAACTTAAAGGTGAGCTTGAAAATATCGAAACACAAACAGGACTCTTCGAACAGACAAAAAAAGAATTGAAAGAAAAGGAAGCAAATAAGAAAAAACTCATTTCCGAGATCACAAAGCTTAATAAAGAAATAGAAGACATCAAATCAAATGCAATATACAGAAATGCATTTGAGTGGAGATTTGAATTTCCGGAAGTGCTGAATAGTGAGGGAGAGTATATGGGGTTTGATGTGGTGATTGGGAATCCACCGTATATAGTTTCAAGAGAAAAATTTTCGAAATCACTTAAAGAGTATTTAAATAATAGTTTTAAATATATACATGAAAAGCCGAATTTGTATTTATTGTTTTTAGAATTATCAAAATATATTTTAAAAATAAATGGAGAGGTGGCTTTTGTAATTCCAAATTCTTTTACTGGTGTAGAATCAGCATATAAACTAAGGCAAGAATTGATAACAAACAATAATATTCACTCGATAATTAATATTCTAGGTGAGACTTTTAAAACAGTCGGTGTCGAATCCTGTATACTTTTTTTTTCTAAATCAAAGCCTGCCGACACAATTAAGTTTTTGAGTACAAGTAAAGATCTAATTGACGATAAAGAATTCAAATTCGTTACTAGATATAATTGGATGAATAACAGGAATTTTTTATTTGATATCTCAAGTTCAAATCGTGAGTCTATGATTATTAACAATATTAAATCAAATTCTTTAAAGCTATTTGAAAAGTATGATGTTAGAGTTGGTTTGCAAGCATATGAAAAAAATAAAGGACTACCTAAACAAAGTGCAGAAGATGTTAAAAACCATATATTCGATTATAATTTTAAATTCGACGAAAAAACTTATCCATATCTAACCGGAAGTGACGTTTCTAGATATTCTTATAATTGGTCAGGTCAATGGTTAAGATACGGTGAATGGCTTTCTCAGCCTAAGAAATTTGATCAATTCTCTTTACCAAGATTATTAATTAGAGAAATTACTAGTCCCTTTCCAAAAATTTTAAATGCAACATATATTTCAGAAGTTTATTTAAATAACAAAAGCATTTTGAATGTTTTGGAAAAAGATAAAAATTATAATCTTAAGTTTTTATTATCTGTATTAAACTCAAAGCTTTTGAGTTTTTATCACGTTCGACAGACAGTAAAGGGAAATAGAAAATTGTTTCCCAAAATTGTAACTAAAGATTTGAAAAACTATCCTATTCCTAAAATAGAATTGTTAGATCAAAGTCCTTTTATTGTTTTAGTTGATAAAATATTAGAATTCAAAAAAAAGGCAAAGGATACGAAAGCACTTGAAGATGAGATAGACAGGATGGTGTATGAGTTGTATGGATTGACCGAGGAGGAGATAGAAATAGTGGAGGGGATTGATGAAAAGTAGAGATGACCTAATCGAAAAAATTTCTTTAATAGAAAAGCAAATGCTTTTAAAATTAGAAGAAATTCGAAAAACATTTGAACATAAAGGAAATAAGGGCGCAAACGTTGAAAGTGAATTTAGAGCTTTTCTAAAAACATATTTACCGAGAAGATTGAATGTTGGTCATGGAGAAATTGTTGATACACAATACAATAGTACTAATCAAATTGATGTTGTAATAACAGACGAGAATCATCCATTTACATATAGTGATAATGAGCCAGGGTTATTCTTTATTGAAGGAACATGTGCTTCCGGAGAAATAAAGTCTGTATTAACAACCCATGAGCTCATAGATGCATTAGATAAAGCATGGAGGTATAAAAAACTTAAAATGATCCCTTCTGCTGGTGCAACGATGTTTGCAAATGATAGTGACGGTAAGAGATTTTATACGACTCCACCTTTTTTTATTTTTGCATTTAGCAGTCAAATTTCATTAGAAACTATTTCTAAAAGTGTCTATAAATATAAATCAAATGAATATTATCCTGGCTTTTCTGCAGATGGAATATTTGTTTTAAATAAAGGTTATGTTATCGATTTAGGTGATGGTTTAGGAGCATTTAAAATTTACGATGCAAATGGAAACGCATCAAAAGGATGGCAAGGTGTATATTCAAAAAAACTATTGTTTGACTTTTTATCTTGGCTTTCAGCCGTAATGCCAAGAATGCAAGGGGGTGGCAATATACTCATTCCTTATTTAATTAATTTTTCTCCTAAACGATAACATGAATTCCAATTTGGTGATGAGTTCTTAGGTTGGACAGAGGAGTGGATAAGGATAGTGGCGGGAAACGAATCTAGTTAATTAGAGAATTATTAATCTTAAGCATTTTCTTATTGAGAATTTATAAAAATAAATATGGATCAAATAGTAAAATATAAAAATGCTTTAGTTGAGTTACATTGTCTTTATAGTTATTGTGACACAGCTATATTACAATTATCCAATTTAACAAACTTAAAATGGAATGAAAAAGAAGCTTTAATATTTTTGAATGAAGTTTACGCATCTTTAGGAATTATTTTAAGTTTTTTACCTGAATCTCCTATAAATTCAAGTTTTAAAAGTTTTACATTATCAAATTTGGCAAATATTGGAAGATTCGTTTATGAAAACTTTCACACAGTTTATTATTTGCTCTACTATGTTGACGACAAAGCAGAAGAAGCGAAGAGATTAGTTTGGGAACATCATGTCGAAAGCAAAAGATTAGAAATACTAGACATTTCTGAATCGACGAATCCAGAATTAGAAAAAATCCGAGAAAAAGTTGGGAGAGATAAATTAATTTTGAAAGAAAATCCTTTCATAAATTCACATAAAAACAAAAAATTATTCATTGAAGGAAAAGTAGATAGGATATTAGATAGAAAATCAGTCCTTAATTATACAAATCTTGATATTAAGTTTCTTGAATCAACGTTTAAGCACTTCAGTCAATTTTCCCATTCTACTTCTCTTGCGTCAAACCAATTACAATTTAGATTCCCCCTTGCAGATGAAGTTATGAATCTATTTTCTACAATTATTAAACAAATTTCTGGAATAACATGCTTAATGATAATGCCATTTCAACAAACCTTTAAATTAGATTTACCTATTTCATATTTTTCAATTTTCTCTTTTTGGGAAGATTTTTTTAGGAGAAAAGAGAATAAGTAAAATTTTGTAAAGGATTCAGCATTGAGGAATTTAAACACAATCAGAACTTGTGCATGCAAACTTTTCGGAAATTTTAAAATATTATGAACCACGAAGATAATAGTACTGCATATTTTTTATTTGATGTCAACCTTGATGATTTAGAAAAGAGTGTAGAGTTTCTAAAATTTAGTTTAAATGATTCACTTGAAATGTTAGATCAAAATGGTGAAAAGGAATTAGAACATCGCACATTCCTTACTTCAGATACCGTAGAAGAAGCAATTGATGAACAAACTCAGATTGAGCATACCTTTTACAATCAATTATTTATACTATTAGTGTCATACATAGAAGCATACTTTAAAGATATTATTGATTTTGACATAATGCAAATAATTGAAAGGACAAAACCAACTTTTGAGGAACGAGAAGAAAAGGAAATAAAGGAAGATCATGAAAAATTAGAAGACAAAAATGTTACGAGAATAATTGAAATGTTTGAGAAAAATGTGAACCAAATTTCTAAGAATAGAAGAAATGAAATACTCCAGTTTGTATTTGATTTTTTCAAAATAGAATCTCAATTCAAAGATGAATTTTGGAGAAGAATTAAATTCTTATACGCACTAAGGAATTCAATTATTCACAATAAAGGAAGTATCGAAAAAATAAAATCAAGTGACCCTAACAATTTTGAAAAAATGCTAGAATATTTTGAGATAAGATATACATTCAATAGTTCACTAATCAAAATTGATTCCTCTGATCTTTTCAAATTAATAACAAAATCAAGAATTTTAATTGTTGGTTTGGATGAAAGAATCTCAAACACTCAAAACGGTGAGTTTATTTGTTAAAAAAAGAATGTTAATTTTACCATGTTAGTCTTGATAGAACGATGAGTTAGACACATTTCAACTCATTCACTCATATAAGAAATATAATCTTAATTCATTTACATACTACATCATGAGCAATAGTTTTTTCACAAAATATGATCGAGTAGCTCCAAATCCGTCGTCTGATCCTCTAAGTGACTTAATTGTGAAAAGCGAAGATATAACTTTGTTCAAACCAAATTCGTTTGGCATGAAAAATTTTGATTCAGGTACTGTTCAAGAGAACACTCTAGCTGCAGTTTTTGATCTTGAAGGGTTTACAAGTTTTAGTTCCCAAAGCGATCCCCAACTATTTGTTCCAAAATTTATTAATGAATTTGTAAAGTGGCTATTCGGTGCATTAAGTTCATTTTCTATTGAAGAAGAGAAAGACGACATAGTCAGGCTCTTCGCACCTTTACCATTCTTTGCAAAATATTTAGGCGATGGTGTTCTTTTTCTCTGGAAGATCGACTATCAAGGTATTGAGAAATATTGTCAATTCTCTGATTGTGATAGACAAATCGAACTTAATGGTGATATTGGAAACATCATTTCAATTCTATTCGAAGTAACTGAACGGTACAGAACCGAAGCGTATCCTAGACTATCAGGTACATATTCCAGAGTTCCTAATCGTCTACGTTGCGGAGTTGCACAAGGTCTTGTCTGTTCTCTTGGAAATGGACAGGATTATGTTGGTCTCTGTATAAATATGGCTTCAAGACTTCAAAAGCTCAATGGACTTGGCCTGTGTATTCTCAAACGAGGTATAGATTTGAAACTTAATCCAGAAGATAAGCTTGATAAATTATTTGTTCTAAAAAAGACAAAAATCAGGGGGAGTGGTGAAGAGTTAATATATGTAGTGCGAGACCAATTTGAAGCTTTAGATAAGAAAAAAAAGAAAAACCTTACCAATCCGTAGTTGTAAATATTGCTGAGCTTAGAAATCTGTATGGAACAGGTCACGGTAAAGAAAATATACGTAGAGGATTGAATGAACGACACGCTCGACTAATAGTTGGATCGGGAGTTACTCTTTGCACATTTTTGCTTGAAACTTTTGATCTAAAAACGGTTAAATAAAATATTAAATGAGACCAGGAATATCTGAATTTTCTTTTGGATACGCATTTACAGAAGAAATCTTAAACACTTACAGGGGATCTTTTGTCGGAGCTCCATATTTTCCTTCGCTGTATGATGAGGGAACAGAAGGTGGGGGTTTTGATTTAAGGATAGCTAAGAAAAATGGTTTCCCTATTTTTATTCAATTCAAATTGTCACACGAAATGATAAGAAGTAATGCATTTGAAGATTCAAATTTAAATATAATGAATGTACCATTTTTTAGAATTCATTTAATGTCTTCAAAGGTAAGCAGACAACATGAAATGCTTTTAAAGTTAGATGATGGTAATAATGAAGTATATTACGTTGCACCTCAATTTTCTACACAATCTGAATTAAATAATTTTTATACTCATCATACGGTTATTCAAAATTCATTTTTAATTAAACCTGGATCAATCGGAGTAATTAGTGATGGCAACGAACACCATATTTCAATACATAGAAATGCTTTTTCTGGTTACTTATTTTCAAAAGAACCTAGAAAAATTGAGAGTATTTTAAAAGGAACTGGCCTCAAAGAAATTATTTCAAAACGATTAGAAAGTGATATTAATTTGGAAGAACAAACTATTGTCATTATTCAGAGACTTAGAAGAATAATTTCTGAAAGTTTAGGAATAGATAGAATTTTTTTAGAAGACATAGTATCAAAAGAATCTAAAGTTGAATTGTTAACTTACATTGCAAGATTCTACTTTGATTCAGAAGTAATATTTCTTGTAAAGGGTTAGAGGAAATTATTGTCAAATTACATATTTATTAAATTAACATTCATGAAAGCAAACGAAGTCCCATTAAACAGTTTTTTATCCCAGACAAAAACACAGTTCATCATTCCGGTTTATCAACGAAACTATGACTGGACTGAAGACCAATGCAGACAATTGTTTCTTGATATTTTAGAAGTCGGGAGGAAACCCAACAGTACGCATTTTATCGGAAGCATTGTATTTATACATGAAGGAGTTTATACAACTTCGGAGGTAAAGCAGCTCGTTATCATTGACGGACAGCAGAGACTGACAACTTTTGCACTTTTGTATCTTGCATTGCATAAGTTCGCTGTTGAAAACAATATGGAGGACAGAGCAAGTGAAAAAATGATACTTATCTTATTAACAAGTACGTTAAAGAAGAGAACAGTAAATTCAGCAATTGGAATACAAAAAAATGGAGTATATGGAAATCCGGAACTATGCTAAAGAAAAGAATCTGACTATTGGTACGAAGGATAGAGATTTTCATTATTTAAGTTCAACCTTCGAAACCTTCCTAAAGCAATATGGCTATTAATTGGTAATTGTAAAATAGACTATACATTTTAAAGTCTTAAAGCAAAACCAAAAGCAAATTGTGCACTTCATCGTCACCGACATAAACTGGTACAACTATCTTTCGAAGATCAATCCCGAAGCTGGTGAGATATTAGAAAAATAAAAATTCTTAATTGAATTAGCTTCAAATTAATTTTATATTTAATCATGAAAAACGCAATTGAAGTAAATAAAAATATTCTCGGAGGAATTCCGGTATTTAAAGGTACAAGAGTACCTATAAAAAATCTATGGGATTATCTGGAAGGAGGAGAATCAATAGATACTTTTTTAAAGGGATTTCCCTCTGTCAAAAAAGAACAAGTGATCAGCGTTCTGGAAAAAGCCGAAAAAATTACGACATCTGAAAGACACACCTATGAAGATAATATTAGATGAGAACATTGATGTAAACTTAAAGGATGAATTTGCCGGTTACGATATTAAATCAGTAAAAGATAACGGATGGAATGGAATTGAAAATGGCAAACTATTGGCACTTGCTATAAAGAATGAATTTTCCGTATTTATTACTCTGGATTCAAATCTAAGGTATCAGCAAAACCTTTCTAATTTTAATATTCATATTATAGTTCTCAAAGCAAAGGACAGCAGAATTTCTCACTTGAAAAAATTCTCAGCTAAGATCAAATCAGCTCTTGATAATTTAAGAACTGAGAAATTTGAAGTAGTTGAACTATCTTTATGAATATCAGGAGTGATTCTTTTTTTATCGCCGTTGTTGGTCTTAGAGAACGAAGTGAGCGTGACCAACAACATGCTTTGCCGGTAATTCTTGTTGGAAAAAAGCCGGGCAGTGAACATTTTAACTATGCTTATCCATAAAGGAGTTTACGCAACTTCAGAAGTGAAACAACTTGTTGTCATTAGCGCTCAGCAAAGACTAACAACTTTCGCGCTTATGTAACTTCCAATGTCGTTATCTGCTTTCTGAAATAAATACAATATCCTACAACAATAAATTCAATTGTAATTTGGATAGAATATTCACAAATTACTTGTGAATCACAATGTGAAGAATTTTAGGAATCATCATTCAACATTTATGAAAATCAAATTACCCGATGAATGGTTTAAACAAGCAGAATATGATTTCAAAACTGCGGAAGCCATGTTAGAAAGCCGAAGATATATTTATGTTGTATTTATGTGTCACCTTTCAATTGAAAAGGCTTTGAAGGGAATTTTTGCAAAAGTATATAATGAAAATCCTGTAAGAACTCATAATCTTTTATATTTATTAAATAAAATTCAGGAAAAAACCAATTTCAGTATTGATGGAGATAATTTTGAGTAATTAAGATTCTTAATTCAGTAAGTGTTCCTACTCGATATCCTGAAGATTTATACGAACTATTAAAAGATTTCAAATTAAAAGAGACAAGAAAATTAATTAACCAAACATCCGGATCGCTAAAATGGCTGAAGGAAAAATTATAGAGGCAAAAAACATAATCAGAGAGTACTTTAAATTAAATAATCTAAATTTAAAAAAGATTGTACTGTTCGGTTCGCATTCAGCCGGAAGCTCAAATAAAAGCAGTGACATAGACTTAGCTGTCATATCACCTGATTTTAAAAGTAAAAGCTTATTTGAAAAAGCGAAAATGACGGGAGATCTTGATTGGGAGTTGGTTAAAAAAACGGATTTATCTTTTGATATTTTATATTATTCCGATGATGAATGGAATAATGCAAATTCTTTGATACTATTTGAGGTAAAGAAGAATGGAAAAATAATTTTTGGGTAGTTAATAAACAACAGCGACACCGGGAAGAAATTCCAGAAGCCAGGATCTAGAAAATTTTATATTAATCAGAGGAATAATATTTATGAAAGCAAACGAAGTCCCATTAAACAGTTTTTTATCCCAGACAAAAACTCAGTTTATCATTCCCGTTTATCAGCGAAATTATGACTGGACAGAAGGGCAATGCCATCAACTGTTTTATGGTATTATAGAAGTTGGGAGTAAACAAAGACTGAATTAAATTTAGATTTATATTAACTTAAATTAAAATTAAATTAATCCTAAAAAAATATCATGCAGACAGTAATTTTAAACAGCAAATCAAAATCCGACATAAAACTTCTAACTGACTTAGCTAAAAAAATAGGAGTGAATACAAAAGTATTAAGTGAGTCGGACATAGAAGAAATTGGTCTTTCATTTGCAATTAAAGAGGGAAGAACAAGAGAATATGTAAACACCGAAAAGTTTATAAGTAAACTCAGGAAATGATTGTTAGAATTGATAGAATATTTGAAAAAGACACGGACAAAATTAAAGATAAAAGGCTCCGAAAACTAATTGCGGATTGTATCGATGAAGTTCAGTTAGCTAAAAATATCAACGACATAACACAACTCAAAAAACTGCACGGATATAATTCTCATTATCGTATTAGAATCAAGGATTACCGAATCGGTTTGGTAATTGATAATAATGTGGTTGAATTTGTAAGATTTCTTCACAGAAAAGAAATTTATAGATATTTCCCAAAGTGAAGACAGTACACTAACTGTGAATTAAACAACGACGGCACCAAGAAGATATATCCTACCCCAAGATCAAAAAAAAATTATATTAATCACAGGAATAATCTACATGAAAGCAAACGAAGTCCCCTTAAACAGTTTTTTATCCCAAACAAAGACACAGTTTATCATTCCGGTATACCAACGAAATTATGACTGGACTGAAGACCAATGCCGGCAATTGTTTAATGATATTTTGGAAGTTGGCAATAGACCCGGTGGTAGTCATTTTATAGGCAGTATTATATTTATTCATGAAGGAGTGATGTTGTTACAAATGTAGATTTGCTGAGAGATTTGTTTGTTGCGGGGTATGGGTATTGCAGAAGTTGATAGATTTTTTAGATTTATCTCTTATTTTTCGAATTTTGTACTTTTGATGTGAAAAATGATTCACGGTAGAATCTCGGAACTATCGAATCTTAATTCCCATTTGTAGAGCCCCAATTTTCAAGTGCAGTTGAATTTAATGTATTTCAAGGTAGGCGTCTCTACTACTATAAATCAATATTTCTAATCCACCCAAAACACTCACTCCTGCCCATAATAAAAACAGTCCGAAATTCCTCCGGTTGATTCGTCAATGATCTCGAGAACGCTATGTTCAGCAAACCCTCATAAATTCAAATCATTTCAATTCAATTAATTTTATTTATTTATTTCAGGATTTTTATTAGTGCAGCCTATTGTTAAAGTAAGCAATTAAAATTCCCTGCAGTTTTCTTCTATTAATTTAATATAAGCAAAGATCATTCTTAATTTTCACAAACTGGAAAAAAAATATTTGATTTCAAGCAATGTTTTTATTACATTGC
>CAYNTN010000034.1:0-36095 GCA_964399995.1 uncultured Ignavibacteriaceae bacterium | reverse complement strand
TAACGAGTATCAGAGTTCCGGAACTTACAACTATCAATTATCAACTGTCAACTATCAACTATCAAGCGGAGTTTATTATTATAAAATCGAGGCAGGTGATTTCAGTGAGGTGAAGAGGATGATTGTGGTGAAGTAAAAGTTGTTTGAACCTAAAACAGTCTGAAATGATAGGATTACAATATTTGTTAAATAACAATTTTACAGATTATAATATAATCGCAAAATCCTTTAATCCTAAAAATCATAGTTCAGACAATTAAAGGATGATAGAATTAAACAATCTGAACTGGAATATGTAGGATTTACGGATAATAGGTGTATGATTTTTAAAACATCAGTTCAACCTTCACAAATAATCCTAAAATCATTTAATCTTAAGAATCCTAGTTCAGACACGTTCCGGATTTTAAAACAGTTGTATGTTATACTAAACAATTAATTTCCCCTGAGCCTCCGCAAATGTATTTAAAACGTTTTGGACAGAGGCGATGAGAATGAATATCCTTTGTACACTACAAAAATATTTTACCTCAAAGACTCGAAGACTCAAAGTTTCTCAAAGAGATCTATAAGAATTAATTAATTTATTTAATTAGTTCTGTAAAATTTATAATTAAAAACGTGTTACAAATTCTTTATTAAAAAAATCTAATCTTAGAGTTACTTAGAGCCTTCGAGACTTTGAGGTGAAAGAATTTTGTTGTACATAGATGAATATCACTAAGATAAATTTTCCTTCACATTTTTCAATCAAAATTATTATATTTATTAAAATTTAGAATAGATTGAATAGCTTACATAATTTCCTCTTCTATCCTTCCCCAACCCCGAAATCCTTCTTAGAAGACTAAATTAAAAAATCTTAGTTCATAAAAGTATTGGACACCGCATTCTTACTTTTAAGTGAATAGGATAATGAAATTTTGATCTGATAAAATACTTAAAAACAGTAAAGTTTTTTAAAAATAAAAAAAATTTCTTTTTAGGAGGAATTATGAAAAATTATTTAAGAATTTTCTTACTGGTTTTATTTATCCTCAATCTCTCAATAGTTATCCGAAAGGATAAAAAACGAATAACATTAACACAAAATTATCTTCTCGCTCAGGATGCCGGTTCTGTATGGTCTGATATACCTGAAGGAAATTTTACAGTTAAAGGAGAAAAAATGATATCACCCGCAAAATACAGAACGGTTAAATCAAACTATAATGTTTTAAAAACTGAATTACTTTCCGCCCCGTTTGAATTCAGTGATAAAGCAAGGAAATCTCCGTTAACAATTGAACTTCCACTGCCTTCAGGAGGCTTATCAAAATTTTATGTAACAGAATATTCCATGATGGAGCAAGAGCTGTCTGATAAGTATCCGGGCACTAAGACTTACAACATTAAAGGTATTGATGATCCGTATGCTACGGGCAAGCTTGATATAACCATGAATGGATTTCACGCGATGATATTGACTCCAAGAGGTGATTATTATATTGATCCTTATAGTGTAAACGAGAATGAAGTTTACATTTCCTATTACAAAAAAGATTTTCGTTCTGATGAAATATTTGAATGCTTAACTTCTGATGTAAGAAAAAATATAGATAACGTTTCCGATGGTACATTTACTGCCGGTCCTGAGCTCAGAGTCTATAGGCTTGCATGCGCAGCGACCGGAGAGTATACTGTATTTCATGGGGGAACAGTCACAGCAGGAATGTCAGCTATAGTCACTGCAATAAACAGAATAAACGGAGTATTTGAACGTGAAGTGTCTGTCAGATTTTCATTGATTGGAAATAACAATCTTATCGTTTATACCAATGGAGCAACAGATCCATATACCAATAATGATAGATTTGCAATGCTTCAGGAAAATCATGATAATTTAACTTCTGTAATAGGTTCGGCCAACTATGATATTGGACATGTTTTATGTACCGCCGGCGGAGGAGTTGCATACTTAGGTTCAGTTTGTGACAGCGCAACAAAAGCTCAGGGAGTTACCGGCTTACCATCACCTGTCGGTGATCCGTTTTATATTGATTTTATTTCTCATGAAATCGGTCATCAGCTCGGAGCGCAGCATACATTCAACAGTACAGCTGGTAATTGCAGCGGTAACAGAATTGCCTCTACTGCATGGGAGCCCGGCAGCGGAAGCACAATAATGTCTTATTCAGGGAGTTGCTCACCGGATAATCTTCAGATTAACAGTGATGATTACTTTCATTCGGGGTCTTTTACGGAAATGGCTACTTATTCCCAAACAGGAGATGGTAACTTATGTCCTCAGATTATTTATACGGGCAATACGACTCCGTATGTATCTGTTCCGGCTGGAGGTTTTAATATTCCGGTAAGTACTCCCTTTCAGTTAACCGGTTCTGCAGCGGATGCGGAAAATCCAAACTCTATTACTTATTGCTGGGAAGAGTTTGATCTGGGACCTGCCGGCTCACCCGGTAATCCAAGCGGTAATGCACCGATTTTCAGAACTTTTAAACCTGATACTGTTCCATCAAGAACATTTCCTAAAGTGAGTGACATTGTAAATAACACACAAACAATCGGAGAATTATTGCCTTCGTACACAAGAACTCTCAACTTCAGACTTACAGTACGTGATAATAATTCACTCGGCGGAGGTGTGAATTATGAGAGCATTCAGTTTAATGTAACATCATCGGCAGGACCATTCGTTGTTACTCAGCCAAATACAAATGTAATCTGGAATTCCTTCTTTCCGCAAACTGTAACATGGAATGTTGCAAATACAAACATTGCACCGGTTAGTTGTCAGTTTGTTAATATAAAACTTTCAACGGATGGCGGATACACCTTTCCTGTGACACTCTCTTTAAATACACCAAATGACGGTTCAGAATCCGTAAGTTTACCGAATATTGCCAGTACTCAGGCAAGAATAAAAGTAGAAGCAATTGGAAATATTTTCTTCGATATTTCAAATACAAATTTTACAATTGATTCGGAAACTCTATGGTCATTACAAAACTCAGGATCGGCAAACATATTAAGGTCAGTACATTTTCCTGATGCAAACACCGGATGGTGCGTAGGAAACAGCGGAACAATTCTCAAAACAATAAACGGCGGAGAAAACTGGATATCGCAAACGAACGGATCCTCTATTACTTTGAACTCCGTATTTTTCGTAAATACAACTACCGGATGGACGACGGGACCTGCAACGGGCTCAGGTATCTGGAAGACGACTAATGGAGGCTCCGGCTGGGCTTTCCAGTCATTGCCGTTACCGCTTGCCATTTCCGTTATGTTTGTTAATTCAACAACAGGATGGGTTTCAGGTGTAGCCGGATTTATTGCTCAGACAACAAACGGCGGAACAAACTGGAGCTCTCAAACAAGCAACACCGGAAATGACCTGAATTCAATTTACTTTGTCAACTCAACTACAGGCTGGGCTGCAGGTAAAAACGGAATAATAGTGAAAACTACAAACGCAGGCAGTAACTGGATATCTCAAGCCAGCGGTACACCTGTCGAGTTATTCGGGATTAATTTTTCTGATGCAAACACAGGAAAAGCTGTAGGGATAGGCGGCACAATTGTAGCAACTTCTAACGGGGGAAATAACTGGTTTGCACAAACAAGCGGAACAGTTAACACTCTTCGCTCTGTAAGTTTTCCTGTGGGCTCTTCTACGGGCTGGATAGCCGGAGAAGGACACATCATACTTTGCACAACAAACAACGGCTCTTCCTGGATTTCTCAGTCATCGGTTCCTTCTGTTAATTTTAATGCCGTGCATTTTCCGACAGTTACGAGAGGTTATATTGCAGGCGCTTCAGGAGTGATCGCTGCAACTTCAACCGGCGGTTTTAATCTGGTCGCTCCGACAAATCTTACTTGTGCTCCTGTTTCAACATCACAGATCAGTCTCAACTGGCAGGATAATTCCGGTAATGAAGCATACTTCAGAATTGAGCGGAGTACGAATGGCTTCATCTGGACATTGATTGATTCGGTTGGAGCAAATGCAACCGGATATCAAAATAACGAACTTTCTGCTAATAGTCTTTATTATTATAGAGTATATGCAAAGTCATGGTTTGGAATATCCGGTTACACTAATATAGGAGCTACATATACAAATCTACAAACTCTGTCTCTTATTGCTCCGGTAAACAATTCCATAAATCAATCTTTGACTCCGAATTTTTCGTGGACAACGGTTACGGGCGGTATTGTGTATCATCTGCAAATCTCTGCTGACATTAATTTTAACGGTCTTGTTTTCAATGACAGCACATTGACATTAACAAATCACTCGCTATCATCCGGTATACTTCAAAACGGGATGAGATATTACTGGCGTGTGCGTGCGAAAAATTTTTCAACAGGAAGTCAGTTTTCTTCGTCTGCAAATTTTACTACAACACCTTCAGGTTCCGGCGCAGCAGCATTAAATTTTGACGGCGTGGATGATTATGTATCAGTGCCGGACATTCCCGGCGTGAATAATTTCAGCAGCACACTTAAGTTCAGCATTGAATTCTGGTGCAAGGTAAATTCCGACTTTGGAAATTTTTGCTTTGTAAATAAAGGAGGAGGAGGCGGAAATGAACAGTATTCAGTGGATATCTTTGCCCCAGAACTGAGATTTTATGTAAAGGCAGCCGGGGGGTCTTTTACACATATTTTAGCTCCGCGAATAACTGTTGCCGAAGGATGGGTACATATTGCGGCAGTTTTTGATTATGCAAATGGCATAATGAAGTTATATAAGAATGGAAATCAAATTGGTTCTGCCAGCCCGCCTTCATCACTTCACAGCAATACAAATCCATTTGCAATCGGAGTCCAGGCAGCTCCGCTGAATCAATTTCTCAATGGTGAAATGGATGAGGTGCGCATCTGGAACACAGCCCGTACACAAACGGAAATTATCGAAAGCATGAATTGTGAAATTGCAGCTTCTGCTTCCGGGCTTACAGCTAATTATCATTTCAACCAGGGACTGGCTGCAGGAACAAACACCGGCATTAACTCCCTTACCGATGCAAGCGGTAATGGCAATAATGGAACACTTAACAATTTTACACTAACAGGCGCAGCTTCTAACTGGATAGCTCCCGGCGGAATTACAACCGGATTTTCCTGTTCTGCTTCGGCTTTGGATTTTGACGGAGTAAATGATTATATATTCGTGCCGCACGTTCCCGGGATGAATGACTTCAGCAGCACACTGAGATTTAGTATTGAATTCTGGTGTAAAGTGAATTCCAACACAGGCAATTTTTGCTTTGTAAATAAAGGAGGCGGAGGTGGAAATGAACAGTATTCAATTGATATCTTTGATTCAAATCTGAGATTTTATGTAAAAGCTGCAGGAGGTCCATTTACACATATTTTTGCTCCGAGAATTACAGTTTCAGAGGGATGGGTTCATATTGCAGCAGTCTTCAATCAATCAACAAATACGATGAAGTTATATAAGAATGGAAACCAAATCGGTACAGCTAATCCGCCGGCTTCTTTACACAGCAATACTAATCCGTTAGCACTTGGAGTTCAGGCAGCTCCTTTAAATCAATTCTTAAATGGTAAAATGGATGAAGTTCGTATCTGGAACACAGAGCTCACACAAACTGAAATTCAGAATAACATGAACTGTGAAATTCCAACAGCTGCATCAGGTCTGATGTCAAATTATCATTTTAACCAGGGAAGAACAGCAGCTAATAACGCCGGTATCACAGCACTTACTGATATGAGCGGAAACAATAACAATGGAATACTCAACAACTTTTCGCTTACCGGTGCATTCTCTAACTGGGTCTCACCGGGCGGATTAACATCCGGAATTTCATGCTCACCGGGTATATCGGAAATAAATATCAAAGTTATTCAGGAAGGATTTTATGACTTAGCTAATCAAAGGTTAAATTCAAGAGATACTGTATGGGCTTATCTACATTCAATCACTTCTCCTTATAATGTAATTGATTCCGCAGTATCATTAATTGATTCGCTTTCATTTACAGGTTCGTTCACATTTACACAGCAAAGCGGAACATACTATATTAAAGTAAAGCACAGAAACTCAATCGAAACATGGAGTAAGACAGGCGGTGAGCCGTTCGTACAGGGATCTGTAATGAACTATGATTTTACTGACGCAGCGGGCAAAGCTTTTGGAAATAATATGAAGCAGATTGATGCATCACCTGTGCGGTTTGGCATATTCAGCGGTGATGTGAATCAGAACGGATCGATAGACCTGAATGATGTATTACAGATTTACAACGATGCAACCAATTTTGCCGGCGGGTATGCAGTTACGGATGTGAACGGGAATAATGCTACTGATTTGAATGACATATTAATTGCTTATAATAATTCGGCTAATTTTGTGAGCGTGAAGAAACCGTGAGACGGCAAACGGCAAACGTGAAACGGCAAGCTTTATATTTCCCACGGCAGAGTCTCTGGCGCTTTTTCCAGGACTCTGCCGAAGTGTGTGTATTCCGGCGGAGTCCCAAAGAGCAGGAGACTCCGCCGTGGGAGAAAAACGTGAAACGGCAAACAGCAAACGTGAAACGTGAAACGGCAAACGTGAAACGTCTGACGATGATCGATAGCAGCGCGCTCTTGACAACCACCATTGACGATTCACGTTTATTTCACAAGCAACATTCTCTTTACCTGTCGATAATCCCCTGCATTGAAATTCATGAAATAAACACCTCCGGAAACATTTGTCCCGTCAAAATCAACTTCATAATTTCCCGGAGATAGATTTTCATTTACAAGTTCTGAAATTTCTTTTCCGAGTATGTCATAGACTTTTAATGAAACCAAACCTGAAGCCGGGATTGAAAAGCCAATTCTCGTAGACGGATTAAAAGGATTTGGGTAATTCTGCAACAGATTGTATGAACCCGGACTTGCAGAAGAGATTTGGCGGATATTAGTTGTCTGCGAGTATTTTAGAGTTAAATAATCTTCTGAGGTCAAACCCGAATACGTTCTTCCCGTTACAAAAACATTTCCCGCAGCATCGAGAGCCATATCAAGCCCTGTATCCGGATAGTTACCTTGTCCTGTAAAAGTAGTGTTCCACAAAAGAATTCCGTTTGAATTATACTTAACCGTTGCAACATCTTCCCAGCTAAGTACCTGACTCATTCCTGTTATATAGATATTTCCCTGATTATCAAGAAGCATCTTGTTTGGCCTGTCGGTGCCTCCTCCGTTATACATTACCATCCATTGCTGAAATCCTGCAGAATTGTACTTTATTATTGTAAAATCATCAGGTCTGGTTGCTGTAAGACTCGGACCGGTAACATAAATGTTGTCATCATCAAAAACTTTGATATCAACTGCTTCGTCATATCCGTCATTAAATCTTTTTGTCCATTGAACTGCGCCTGATGAGTTGTATTTGATTGTCATAAAATCTCTTCCGGTAACTGTAGAGTCGCTATAACCCGCTACATAAACATTTCCGGAATTATCGGCATCAATAGCATTTCCCGCATCAGAACCAAAATCAGGACAATCATAAATAGCTTCCCACATTTGAGTACCTGACGAATTGAACTTAACAGTCCCCATTGCATAATGACCTCCTGTAAAAACTGAACCCGTCAGGTAAACATTACCTGCATTATCAATATCAATTGCGTTGGCTACATCCGGACCATTACCCGGTGCGTTATATCGTTTACTCCACAGTTCCGTACCGAACGAGTTATATTTCACAACAAAATAATCCGAGAAACTTGCATCACCGTATCTGCCTGCAACATAAATATTATTTGAAGCATCACAAAATATTTTATAACCGATTCCGTAAAGATATCTTCTCACCCAGATCGAATCACCTGACGGACTGTATTTGATAGTAGCGCATGATGAAGCAAAATCAATCAGACCTGTTACGTAAATGTAGCCGTCACCATCAACGGCAATATCTCTTGCGTAGTCGAGGTTATTTGCAGGACCGTTATAAATTCGAAGCCATTCCTGATTTCCGGAAGCATTGTATTTTATTGTTGCATAGTCAGTTGTCTGAAGACCATTTAAAATACTTCCGGTGACGTATGAATTTCCGGAATTGTCAACCGCAATCCCATAACTAATGTCACTTGAATTTCCTGAATTGTTAAAGGTTTTCACCCATTCCTGATTTACCTGCGCTTTAATGTTTAAGGGACTTATCACTAAAGTTAAAACAATTGTTATAAATAGTTTGAAGTTGGTCATAATTTAAATTTTAATTTTCAAAACTTTACAAAAATTGTAATTAGCAGTTTATTAATCAAAGAAAGTTTTTTTTGATTTTCACTTTGTTAAATCAATACACACCATTTAAATTCATTAAAAAAATTGAAATTTAGGCAGGATAATGCATTTCAGGTGAAAGATTGCTTGTTAAGATTCACTTCTTTTTAAAGTTGTCAAATCGATAAAGTCGCGAAAAAAAATAAGATTGGAGTAGAAAAAAATTAATTACTATTCAATATCTACAGGATTTGTATGATTTGATTTATATGTGTAGTGACGCCCATATTGATTTTCATTACAAGATTTGAAATTTTTCAACATGGGCGTTCTATACCCCCGGCGGAGTCTCCGCTTTTTGGGACTCCCCCGGGCAAAGGGCTTTATGTCAGAGTCCTATGAAAACACCAGAGACTCTGGCATGGGATACAATTATCCCTAATTCCTAATTCTCAATTCCTAATTATGTTTTTGAAACAGGTATCCTTATCACAATCGAAGTCCCCTTATTCTCACCCGATTCGATATGAATCTCCCCTTTCATATACTTTACCCTCTCATTCATTCCTGACAAACCAAATCCTCCCTTCACACTCTTTGGATTTTTTTCTAATTCTATACCCCCGGCGGAGTCTCCGCTTTTTGGGACTCCGCCGGGCAAAGGGCTTTATGTCAGAGTCCATGAAAACACCAGAGACTCTGGCATGGGATACAATTATCCCTAATTCCTAATTCTCAATTCCTAATTATGTTTTTGAAACCGGTATCCTTATCATTATCGCCGTTCCTCTATCCTCCCCCGTTTCAATGTGAATCTCCCCTTTCATATACTTTATCCTTTCATTCATTCCTGATAAACCAAATCCTCCTTTAATATGCTTGGGATTTTTTTCATTCATATTAAATCCTTTTCCATTATCTTTTAACGACACCAATATGTAATCCTCAGACACCATTAATTTCACTTCAGCTTTATCTGCTCCGGAATGTTTGATCATATTATTTATCGACTCCTGGATCACTCTGAACAAATTGATCTCACTTTCCTTTGAAAGATATCCGTCAACCAGATCCGATTCAAAATCAAAATCTATATCAGTTGCATTATTGACTTCATTGACGATTGATTTTACTGTCTTTGTAAATCCGATTTTCTCAAGCTGGTGAGGATGAAGGTTATATGAAATGTTTCTCACGTCTTTGATTGCAGCTGAAGACAATTCTGAAATCTCTTTCAAAGTATTTTCAACTTTCTCGACATCCTTACTATGCCTCAAACCCATCGCAGCTTTATTTTGTGTAACTAATATATCGTGAGCAATTGTGTCATGAAGTTCTGATGCAATTCTCTTTCTTTCATTCTCTTGAGACTCAATAAGCTTCCTCGAAAATTCTTCCTGATCATTCTTTTCCTTTTCTAATTTATCCATTCTGTTTTTGTAAGTCATCCCTGCAGCCGCAGCTGCACTTAATAATCCCAACCCTTTGAACCACCATGTTTTCCAGTATGGCGGAGTGATTGTAACTTTAATAGAAGTACCTTCTTCATTCCAGACACCATCATTGTTTGAGCCTTTGACTCTGAAGATATATTCGCCGGGATTTAAGTTTGTGTATGTTGCAGTTCGTCGAGTGCCGCAGTAAACCCAGTCTTTGTCGAAGCCTTCCATCATGTAGGCGTATTGGTTTTTTTGAGGTTTGTTATAAATGAGAGCAGCAAACTTAAATGAAATCACATTCTCCTTATGAGTTAAATTTATTTCATCTGCATGTGCAATATTTATTTTAAGAAAACGATTGTCCGGAGAACCGTCTATTGTCTTATTAAAAATCTCAAAGTCTGTGATTACAATATTTGGAATGGATGGGTTGTCTTTAATTTCATTAGGGTCGAAGTAATCAATACCGTTTGTTCCGCCGAAATAAAGGATACCATTTTCGTCACGACAAATGTTGGAAATAAATTCTTCATTAAGAAGACTGTCATTATAATCATATTTCCTAAATTCCTTTGAATCAGGATTAAATTTGATTATTGAATTAAATGAACTTAACCAAATATTGTCATCATTATCCTTCTCAATTCCATAAATGCTTCTGTTCTCTTCAGATTCAAATGAATATTCAATAAATAAATCTTTTTCATGATCATATTTCAATAAACAACCTTTGCTCGGAATCCACAAATTATTATCCTTATCTTCAAACATCTTTCTACTGTATATTTGAGAATTACTAAGTTCTGGAATATACTTCTTAAAAGTAAAATCATTCATAGAAAGTTTATAGATTCCCTTTTTACTGTAAAAGGATATCCATAAATTATTTCTTTTGTCAAAGAACAATCCATTAATAACATTCTCCGCTAAGTCGCGGGAAACAATATTATTGAATTCTTCGAACTCACTCACAATATTTCTTTTTGTGTCAACTCTTAATGGAACTTGTCTAGGTCTCTCCATGGGTCCGCCTAATAATAGATAATGAGATTCTTTGTCATAGTATTCTGTTATCGCATGAATGAGAAATATTTCTTTTTTCAATTGCGAGTATTTTTCGAATGTATCTGTGGCATCATCATATTTGAACAAACCTTCCCGGGTTACAGCCCAGATATTATTTTCAGAATCTTTAAATAGAAATCTTATTAACAGAGTACTTAAACATTCACCTTTGGAATTATTCGTCTTGTAATCAATTGATTTTCCAGTCTCAAGAGAATACTTGAATAATCCGTTCATTTTTGTGCCAATAAAAAGATTATTTTTTCCCCAAACAGTTAAACTCATTACAATTAATTTCTTTTCAGTCTTTACTTCCGGTTTCAAGTGATTGAATTTCTTTCGAAGAGTATCAACCTTGTATAGGCCATACCCCTCAACTGAAATCCATACAACTCCGGATTTATCACAAAATAAATCGATTATTTTGTTCTTACCTTCATTAAATTCTTTACCAACATCCCCAAGAAGTATTGATATACGTGGAATATTTAATTCCAATCTGAAGAGTCTTCCATCATTCTGGCTGAGCCAAACTTTTCCGAAATTATCACAACACAAAGAATTAATTCTATCAAAAGAGAATTTTTCTATTGGAGTAAAATGTTCAATGCTCTCAATTTCCTTAGTTTTTTCATTATAGAGTTTTAAACCATGAGTAGCTAGCAGAAGGTGCATTCCATCAGATATTCTGAAAATATTTTTTGGAGGAACAAGAAACTTTGACTTTGGATAAGCGAGATTTGTATCTAACAGTTGAATTGCTTCATTTTGTATATTAAAAATGTATAAACCTTCTTGATTAATGATTGTCATTTCTGAATTATGAAGAGCAGCAATATACGCTATTTTAGAATCATCATTATCGCTTTTCAAATAATTGACTGAATAAAACTTTTCTTCATCCTTTTTAAATCTTATGAGTCCGCATCCGTTAGTGCCCAACCATAAATTTCCAAAGCTATCCTCGCAAATAGATGTTATAACATTCCTCATATAGATACTTTTAAAAGGAACATAGTAACACTTAAAATTATCTTCCCGTGGGTCGTATTTGAAAAGATTTCCAAAGCCGGATCCGAACCAAATATATCCTTGAGCATCTTCCATTCCGATAAAAATAGCGTCGATTTTTTTCCCCGATGAATCTGATTTGATATATTGCTTAAATTCGTAACCGTCGAATTTCGCTATTCCATTCACAGTACCGAACCACATGAATCCTTCACTGTCCTGTAAAATGTTAAAGATCATCGAATGTGGTAATCCATCCCTTACTGTAATTCTTTCAAATCTGAATTCTTCTTCCGCCATAAATTTTTTTCTTTAATGTTTACAATTTTTACATCCCAAACCTCAGTTTAGGGAGGTATGTCGTTGGTTCATTTAATAAAAATTAAACTTAATAACTTCTGCAGCTACCATCCGAATATAACCAGCAATCAACACCACCATGCAACGAACAAGCAACACTTCCAGTAGCCTTAGATCTCGTACCATCACGATAAACAGCACCAACTCTATAAGTCAGCATCATCTCTTAGTTTATAGCTCCTCCTTTTTTGCCGAGTGCTTTCTTCACCCGCAAGTGCTCTTTTTCTACCGCCGTTGTTGGTCTTAGCCTGCCGTTAATAACTTCTATTGCTAAATTGATGCTATTGGCAGGCGAGACCAACAACAAGCACTCACAAACTTGTTGCTCCCACGACGGAGTCTCCTGCTCTTTTGGGACTACGCCGGACAAAGGACTTTACGTCAGAGTCCTGGAAAAAACACCAGAGACTCTGCCGTGGGACAAAAAATGTTAATATTGAGTTTATGTATTCTAGTCGAATATTAAATCTAAATAATTTTCTTGGTTTTTTATTCTCATCCAATTTTAATTTTATTTCATGTTCTCTTTTCACTCTTGTAAAATGAGAGTGGTCAATGCCTCTGCTTCTCCTTCAAACTTCCTCATCTTTGCTTCGAATTCCAAATTCAAGAAAATAATTTTAAGATTATCTTCTTTTGGAATCTTCAGTTCTTCTGATAAATCTTTCAATATGCTATTTAAAGTTCCAATTTTAATAGGATCGTGATTTGGAATTGTGATATGGTGAGTAGAGCCTTCTGATGTTTTGCTCAATCTAATATGGCTTCCTTTTTGCCGGGTTACATCATATCCGATTTTTTCTAATACTCGAATTAATGCAGAAGCCGATAGATCTCTCGGCACTTTCATACTGTGAGGTATTCATCTTTTATAAAATGGAGCCTGATAATTTTCGGAGATTTATTATCGTCAAAATGACAGCTAACAGCTTCCTTTATGTTCGATTTCAATTCTTCAATTGAATCTCCTTCAGTAAAAACTGAATACCCGAGCGCTTTGGCTGTCCATCCGCCATCATCGGATTCTTTAATTATAAATACAATTTCATTTTCCATATTAAAAAGTAGATATATAAAGTGTAAAAAAAAATTCCAATTACTGTTCCTCACCCTTATGAATCCTAATCAAAGTGGTTACTTAAATGCCCTTTGCATCACCGCATTAAACTGATTATCCATCTCTCTCAAACTCACTTCCATCTTCGCTTTCGTCTTCTCTACCTGCTCGACGATTTTGGCGAATTGAGTTTGAAGATTTAAAGGTGGATTAAATATTTTAAACTTTCTTATTAATTAATTCCTTAATCTTGTAAGTGTTCATACTATTAATTTTCGTAGATTTTTTATCTCTGAAACTATTTCCTTCTCTATGTTATCGATATTTTTAGTATTTCTCCGGCTCCATATACTTCACCTCATCATAACTATCTCCGACTTCATTCCCCCTCCTTGCAAAGGAGGGGGTTAGGGGGAGGTGCTTCAAGTCTTTCTACTATTCAATCTCTCAGAGATAATTTCAATAACTGAATCAAGATTATTCCCAACATTTTCACTTTTGATTCATATTACATCAATCCCAAAATTTCTTATAAACTCATCTCTTTTATTATCATATTCTTTTGATTCAGCATTTTCATGCACTTCTCCGTCAATTTCAATTGCTAATTTTTCTTTTACACAATAAAAATCTAATATGTACCTTCCAACTCCATATTGCCGCCTGAATTTATGTCCCGCAAGTTTCTTTCCTTTCAAAGCATCCCAAAGTATTTTTTCAGTTTTTGTAGGATTATTTCGTAATTCTTTTCTTCTTTGTTTGTACTTTGATTTGTTAAAATATTCTGTCATAAAATCCTCAACAACCTCCCCCTAGCCCACAAATTCAATGATACAGGATACTCCCCTAGCCCCCTCCTTTGCAAGGAGGGGGAATTTTTTACTTTATATCATCTCTTTTATACTCTCAAGCTCTTTTGCAATTTCATTTTCAATTTTATTTATTCTTTCAAGTATCACCTCCGGCTTCTCATACCTCACCTCCTCATACACAATCTCCTTATACCTATTTATACTCAAATCATAATTATTCTCCTTTATTTCCTCAAACGGAACATAAAAGGATTTAGAAGTTCTTTCACTGACTTCATTCCGTCTCGCATCTCGCGTCTCACGTCTAGCGTTCCATTGAGCAATTATATCCGGAATATCATTCGCGTCAACCTTATCACGTTTATCATCAAGCGAATATCCATCAGCCTGCCGTTCCCGCTGCCGGATCGCAGATTCTTTCCCCGATCTTCGGTCAACAAGCTTTACAATCATTCTAATTATATGTCTCGGAGTTCTGAACTGTCCGTTCTTTCCTGAAGTAGTAAGATTTTTCAATAGATATTCATACATATCTCCCTGCACGTCTGAATTTTGTTCGGATATGTGCATGTCATCAATCAACTTTACCGATTCCTGAAGCAATGATGCTTTCGGAATAATGAACACCGCATCCTGCATATACTGTGTGAACGAACTCGTCTCACTCCCCAGCGATCTCAAAAACTTAAACACAACATCACGCACGAACGGTAGCATTTCTTCACCCGGCAGCTGCGTCCAGTATGACCATCTGCATTTTTCAACATCTTTCTTTTTCAAATCGCCAATCGCTTTCCCGAACACGGAAACAAACTCAACATTCCTTCTCTCTGCCGCCTTCTTTCTTTCATTATCTTTATCTTCAAGCCGTTTCAGAAAAATCAGATACGACATCTGCTCAATCGCAGTCAGCGGATTAGCAATCCCCCCGGACCAGAACTTGTCCCAGAGAGAGTCGATTTTGGATTTGAGTGTGGGGTTTGTAAGCATGGGGAATGATTAATTAATTTTTTAACACATTAACACTTTGGTATTATCTGTAGACATCTTTTCTATGTCCAATCTTTAGTATCGTAACATCCTCCTTAGTTAAAGTAAATATCACACGGTAATTTCCAATTCTGAACTTCTCAATCCTTTAAATTCTCCTTTAAGAATAGGAAAATTATGAGCTTCTTTGGTAAGGATATTTTCTATCTGATCTAATATTTTATTTGTCTCTTCCTTAGTTAATTGCTTTAAATCCCTTTTGATTGAAGATTTATATTGAATTTTATAAGCCAAGAGATTTTCTCAATTGTTTAGGAGAAATTACGGCATCACTCTTATCTTTTAATCTTTCCATTGCGATCTGCAATTCCTCATGCTCTTGGACATAATTTTCCAATGCCCTGTTAATATGATAAGATGAGTCTTTGTTTGTTTCCTTTGAAAGTTTGTAAATCTTTTTAGCAATTTTTTCTTTTATTTTAATTGCATCCATAATTTTGTTTGCTTAATTCAATTTTAAAATTTAATAATTAACTTACTTTTAGATCTTTTACAGAGTAAATATCCTCTCTTACATCCCTGAAAAATCAAACGCTCCGTCTCTATCCTCCGAATTTTGTGTGACTGAAACTATAACTTCTTCCCCATTTTCAAAAGGGACATTTTCTAATCCGATTTTATGATTCTTTTTTACTGTAGTTTTTGTTTTGAATGTTTCCATGGTTTTTATTTATTTCATTTTCAAATTAATCACTGAAATTTTTAAATACAATATAAGTTCAATTACTAAGACCTTTAACCTTAAATCATCTTTTTAAAATGAACATTTTAATTTGTCAGGTTAATCATTGCTAACTGCTAACTGTTAACTGTTAACTGTTAACTGGTATGACTTGTCCCGGAGAGAGTCGATTATGGATTTTAGTGTGCGGTTAGTGAGCATGATGAATTTTGCTACTTCTTATAGTGATTTGTAATCTGAAAAATTTCAGCCTCTGATCCAACCATAAAAAATAAAGCTCTGAATTTTTTATCTATTCTGAATGAGTAAATTCCTCTTGACTTGGGTTCAAGCAATTCTGTATTAAGTGAAGGGTGGCTTATATTTTGTTCAAAGAGTTTAAGGGCTTTGTTCCACTTTTTTGAAAGATTATGTTTTTCTAAATAATCATTTAAATCTTTCCTAAGAGGTTTTATTTTCATTTTTTACGCTTGCCTAATGATGATTTCCTTAAACCATCTTCTAAATCATTCAGAAATTCGTTTGTATATAGATTTGTATTTCTGAAGTCAGAAACAATATTTTCAACCGGTTCTTCAATTGAGGTTTCATAAAAACTTTCTGCAAGCTTTTCGTAAGCCTTAGCTTTCGAAACGAGTTTTTTGTATTCAGACTTTGGAATAGTTACAGTTTCCATTGAAATTTTATTTTTTAATTCCTTAAAATTAGATAATGTTTTTTGGGAAAATGTTATTATTTAATCCATTTTCAAATTAACCACTGAAATTTTTAAATACAATATAAGTTCAATTACTAAGACCTTTAACCTTAAATCATCTTTTTAAAAAGAACATTTTAATTTGTTAGTTTAATCATTGTTAACTGCTAACTGCTAACTGTTAACTGATATGACTTGTCCCGGAGAGAGTCGATTTGAGTGTGGGGTTTGTGAGCATGGATTATTTTTTTCTGCTTTCCCTTGCCAGAACAACACTTGCCTTCTCTTTAATGATTTTTCCATTTTCGGAATAAATAATATATTGCCCTTTAATGCTCTTTTCTTCCAGCATTTTCTTTCTGGCTTTAATTATTCCCTTAATTATTTTATCCCCGATTGGATTTGCCCTAATTTTACTTTTTTGCATACCTTAATATTTTATTCCATTTTTTTTCTTCATAAATAATTTTGACCATATTTCCATCTGCATTTTGAACTTCTGCAATTTTTTTGGGTACACTCCCAGAATTGTCAATCAGAAGAGAATAATCACTTTTATTCAAATAAATATTAACAAAGTTAAATATACCCTTAATATATCTTCTTTTTATTATCTCATACCCAATCGAATGACCACCTTCTCTAACTCTGGATTTAACCCTGTCAACTGCAATTTTGTAATTATTAACCCAAAGAAAAATTATAGTTATATAATATTTATTTCCTTTGGCTTTTTCAATTAACTTAACAAAGCTTCTAGCCGATAAAGTTGTCTCGAATGCAAAATCTACTCCATCATCAATAAGCTTATTAATCCTATTTATCATCATTCTTCCGGCTTCAATTGAAGCAGCGTCATAATCAAAAGGTGAGAGTGCTTTAGCGATAAGGTCTGCATTAACGAACTCCCTGCAATTTACTATCTCCGGCAAAACTGTAAATGCGGATGTTGTCTTCCCTGCTCCATTTGCTCCGGCTATAATATATAAATTCGGCATATCTATCTTTTAAAGAATTTGGTATGAGTGTGAGTGTTACTGTTCCTCTTTTCATTTGTATCGAACTTTTAAATCATTAACGGTATATATATCCTCTCCGGGATCATTAAGAAAATCAAAAGAACCACCTCTGCCTTCGAGCTTCATAATGTCATCAATTGAAATATCAGAATTTAATGAAACTGAAACTATCACTTCTTCACCATCTTCAAAAGGAACATTTTCTAATTCGATTTTATGATTCTTCTTAACTCTAGTTATTATTTTGAACGTTTCCATAATATTTTAATTTAAATTCATGTTCAAATTACTTACTGAAATTTTCAAATACAATATAAGTTCAATTGCTGAATCTCTGTAACAATAATTCATCTTATTAAAAGAACATTTTAATTTGTCAGTATCAACACTGCTAACTGTTAACTGTAATAACTTGTCCCGGAGAGAGTCGATTTTGGATTTGAGATTTGAGTCAGTTAGCAAAGATTTTCATACTCCTTTTTATTAAAGAATTTTTATGATCCACTAACATATATACTCTTCACAATGAATAGGATCCAAGGTTATAAAAGTGAGAAAGAAAGTTTTTCATGTTGTGACGTAGAAAAATTATTTTTGAATTCAAAAGGGATAATTTCTTGGTGTTGTTTGCATTGTTATCCAACGTAATTCTGTAAACTCTTTCACACCTGCTTTTCCTCCAAATCGACCATATCCACTCCCTTTTATACCACCGAAGGGCATTTGTGCCTCATCATGAACTGTGGGTCCATTAACATGACAAATTCCTGATTCAATTTTTTTAGCTACTTCAAATGCTCTACCTAAGTCTTTTCCGAATACCGCCGCTGAAAGTCCATAGTCATTATCATTTGCACAAGCAACAGCTTGATCAACTCCATCCACTCGAACAATACCCTTCACGGGTCCAAAAGATTCATCATAGTAAATTTTCATTTCTTTACTAACGTAGTCAATGATAGTTGCATTAAATAAAGTATCTTTTGATTTTCCGCCATAAACCAATTTTCCTCCTTTCGAAAGTGCATCATCAATTAACTCATTACACCGATTTACTGTTGACATATCAACCACTGACCCTAAAACAACAGGACCTTTTAGAGGATCTCCAAAGGGAAGCATTGAGGTTTTCGTTACGAATTTTTCGACAAAGGTATCTGCTATTTTATTATCAACAATTATACGCTCTGTTGACATGCAAACCTGACCAGAGTTCACGAAAGAGCCAAAAGCTGCTGCATTGACAGCTGCTTCAATATCTGCATCATCTAATATGATCAACGGTGCTTTTCCCCCCAATTCAAGAACAACTGGTTTCAGATATTTGGCACAAGTCAGTGCAATTGTTTTTCCAACTTGCGTTGATCCTGTAAAGCTTACCTTTTTAACTTCTCGATTTGAAATTAGTGTTTCAACAATTTCTGGAGCATCTTCTGGTGCATTTGTTATGTAATTTATTACACCATTTGGAATACCTGCTTCAAGTAATACATCAACTATTATCTGATGCGTTTTTGGACATATCTCTGAACCCTTTAAAACAATAGTGTTTCCACAAACCAATGGAGTGGCGATTGCACGAATTCCCAAAATAACAGGTGCATTCCATGGTGCAATACTAACAACAACACCATATGGTTGGCGAATACTCATTGCTAAACTACCTGAGATATTTGATGGAATAATTTTTCCAATGCTTTGTGTACTTAAAGCTGCAGCTTCTTCTAACATGCTAACGCCAAGACTAACATTGAAGTCAGTCCAATTACTGCTTGAACCCGTTTCCGCAATTATAACCTTATTTAACTCAGAAGTTTTTGTTTCTAAAATGCGAGCCGCACTAAGGAAAATCTTACGTTTTCTTTCTGGACTCAGTGATGACCAAATTAAAAATGCTCTTGAAGCTGCATTAATTGCAGATAAGATATTTTCCTTTTTTGAAGCAGGAGCAATTGAAGCCACATCTCCCGTTAAAGGATTTTTTCGTATAAAAGTTTTTTGAGATGTCGCATCTAGATGCTGTCCATCAATTATTAATTTAACTTTATTCAAAGTAGAATTTCGTTAACTTAATGTTTATAATTAATTTGATAATTAAATAAAATCTTAATAATTAATTCTGAAGATTAGTATTACGCATTGAAGATCAATTTACTTTGTTAACTTTTTTTATAAAGTAAGAACGAGACATACCAGTCTGAGATAATTTATAATGGCGTTTTCCATTGACAAGTTTAATTTCATAATAGGGATAAAAATACTGATTAAAATATCGACTGACGTTATTTTTATTTTTAGGATATTTTGGAAATTTTGTATTAATAATTTTTGAAATTTTCGCAGTTGTAAAAAATTTGTTTTCAGAAAAAAATTCTGAGAGAACTGAAATAATTAAATCTTCAAGTTTCAAATCCTGACTTTGTTTTGACACTTCATATTCATTAATTATTTCTTTTGGATTTATATAGTGCTTTTGCTCAAATTTTAAATAAAAATTTTCAAAAGTATTGTCATTAATAATAATGTCATTAATTAGTTTACTCTTAATTTCAGACAAACCCATTCTCATTTGTTGATTATCAATTCTAATAAATTCATCATAAGTCAAATTTTCTTCTAATCTCTTTCTGATTTTATTTCTCTCATATCTTAATTGTTCATCTGCCTCAATATAGTATTCATCTATATCATGATCACCTTTTAGTTTTTTCTTTAAGCACTCAATTTCTTTGAATGATCTGAATCCAGTGATAATTACAGGGCATTTTTTTAGATTACTTATGAATGACACAATTTGATCAGACACAATGCACGGATTCTCTATCAAGGCTTTTTCCGCGAAATCTGAAATTCTAACTCCAGAGCCAACTCCATGAATTTCATGATAATTTTGATACATAAAATCACTCGCTTCAATGTGATAAAAATTATATTTTTTTCTCAGATATTCGGCTAAAGTTGTTTTTCCGGCACATGTTGGACCACACACAATTATTAAAGGTCTTGTTTTTGGAAATAAAGATAGGTTCTCTGTTTCGTTTAAATCCCTTTTTTTCTTTATTACTTTTTCAGTTTCCAAAAAACTCAGCATGTCTGTAATTGCTTTCCTTCTAAAATCATATTTATCAATAACTTCAATTGGTAAGAGTGACATAGGAACGTTACATTCATTTGGTACAAACCATTTATTGAATGATTTCTCATTTAACCAAGAATAAAAAGGTCTTGTATTAACTTCGAATTCAGAATCAGTAATGTTCCCAGATATTTTGCTTGTAAAAATTAAATATTCTTTGTCAAATTTTTTTTTCAAAGCTTTAGGTAGATAAAGCAATACATCTGATCTAACAATTGTTGTTCTATTATTTCCTTTTTTTCTCAACATTAAATCAATATCGGAAAAACTATTTTGTTTCATCCAATATTTTATATCTGTCCCCGGATACTCATTATCTTCAGATGACAAAGATTCTATTATGACTGAAGTATCTTCAATAAAAAAAAACTTATGAGGGTTCGACACACTTTTTTCCCATCTTTTTAGGGCATCTCTAAAACTTTGGTGTAAAAGCTTATGTCTATTAGCTTCTCTGGGTTCTTCATAACCAATTCCGTAATTTTTTTGCTTCGAGATAAAAACATCATAATTTCTAGATATATGTCTCACATTTGCTAACTTTTCCCTGCTTGATGTAATGAAAACAATTTCAGTCATGGATAACTTTCCTACCAGAATTATTAGGCTTTGTTAAAATAAGTTCACAGTCTCTAAGATATTTTTTTAAATAAAAAATTTTATCTTCCAAGTTTGGGATTAAGAAAAAAAGAGAAGGACCTAAACTTGACATTCCAACAGTATTTGCCCCATTTTGAAATAAAATATTTTCAATTTTAGGTAAATCCTTACTGTATAATTTTTTTTCTAATTTTTTCCAGGTACACATCTGCAATTCATTAATGGATTTAGAAAAATTCTCAATGTCATTTTCTAATATGGAAGATGTAACTCCGTATAACGAATGATACAAAATTTTATAAGTTTCCTCGTTTTTAATAGGACATGTCCCTTTAAAAAATAGTTTCTCTTCTTCTTCACTTTTAGGTTTTATAAAAGATGGAAGACAAATTCCAAATTGCCAATTTGGCATTTTAATTCTTGTTAATACTAATGGTAAAATATCCCTTCGCTCTGATTCACTAGATGGTTTAAAAATGTTATTAATTCTTTTTCTTCCCAAATCAAAAAAAAATCCACCTTTAAAATATGAATTAATCCCAATCCCAGATGTCCCACCACGACCAGATAAAAATTGTAAATCTTTAAAATTTATTTTTTTATGATTTATAATAAAAAGCCCTTCAAGACAACCTAGTCTCGTTGAAGTACTCGTACCGAATCCATAATGAGTGGGTGCATTACCATATATCTGAATTTTTACTTTATGTTTCAGATTATATCCCGAAATTGCTTTATTCAAAATCACTTCAATTCTTTTTATTTCAGATTTTGAAAGTGGAAAATTTCTTAAATCTTTAACGATTAATTCCTTATTTTTTTCTATTTTTAATTTTATGAATGGCTCATTTATACAAAACCCAATCCCTCCATTTATTCGATAGCCAGAATCATTCATTCCTATCAATGTAATGTGTATTCGAGAAGGTATTTTAATCGAACATTTACTGAGCGTTTTTCCATTCATAATCAAAATACGTTAAATATTTTGGAGAAAAATCATTTAATAAACTAATTTGTATGCAAGGAGTATCCTTACTTTGTATATTTGGGAATACGGGTCCCAAAAGGCATTCATTATCCACAATTACTATACTATGTGCAGGAATATGATTAAAGTATCTATAAGAGAAATTATTATTTTTCCCTTGAGTTCTTTCAAATAATACTCGAACTTCCTCAAATTTTTTTTTATTACTCTCGTCAAGATATTCTTTTTTTGGAACTAAGATTTTGACTACAACTCCTTTATCTAAACAAGTAAGTAATACTCTTTTCTCAGGTCGATCTCTACTATCATCCGCAAAATCCTGCATAAATCTTAATGCAGTTACTCCCATTACATATATATGACTTTTAGCTTTGAGAATGAATTCTCTATAAAAATTTTCATCATCTCTAAATGATAGTATCCTCCGAACACCTAGTTTTTGAATATTTTCAATGTCTTTAAATCGCTTCCAATCAAATAAAAAATGTAGAAATGCGAGAATCAAACCAGTTGCTAAACCACCTATTAGTTGTAACCATTTGTTGTCATCTGTTGAGAAATATTCATGCAATGAGTATACAATTGAACCTATTAATAGAGCTAAAATTATATATCTTAATGGAATTGTAATTTTTTTTCCAAAAATTTCCATATTTTCCTATTCAGCTATTATTAATATTTCCTTTTTCGGAATGCTATTTGCTTTACTAAGCGCATAATTATAATCTACACTATAAGATATTACACTTTTCCCAAGGTCCTTTAATGTGTTTTTAAAAAAGGATATTGACGGGATACCACTATATTTGTAGGAAATTACAATCTTACTTTTTTTAAATTTTTCGAATATACTTTTGAAAGTATTATAAATATTCTTCTTATCAAATTCATTATTTTCATTTAGCAATTCAAATGTGTGATTTTTTGAATTATAATTTATAAGTTTATCCCAAATTTCATAATTACAGATACCTTCTAAAAAATGATAGTAATTCAAATAGTTAACACCTCCAGAATTACATTTAGACAAGTATGGAGAATCTATATATACTAAATCATAATTGCTGTTTTTGATTTTTAAAATAGATTCATTAGTTGCTTTACAAATTTTCTCAGATGTAAATATTAAAGAATTTGCTTCATTCGAAAATTTTTTGAAATGGTTTGAAAAGGATTTATCCCAAGTAACTTTATTACCAAAACTTCTTTTGACAATATTAGTCCTTAAATAAAGATTCTTTCTATGAAATAAATTAAAAGGTCTTTTAATTAAGCACGATTGAAAAAGAGCATAATAAGCGAGAGCTTTTTTATAATCTAGAATATCTTCAGAATAGTGATTCATATTAATGACATTAGTAATGACCTTATCTAGCCACCTGTTTTCGTTATTTAGATAAAATATATTTTGGAAATTTTCTTGGATCACACAGTTAAGTTGAGGATTTTCATTTTTAATCAAATCTTCAATATCCTTTTCTGTTAAACGAACTTTGCTGTTTTCTATAATTGCCTTTCCAATAAAGAAATTAAATTTTAGTTCGTCGTTGTATGTGACTTGTTTTCCCATCTTCTTAAAAAGATAACTAACCACTCCAGATCCTCCGCAAGCATCTAAAACTGTTTCAAATTGAATATTTTTAAAATGTTTATATAACCAAGGAAGAAGTTTACGTTTGCTTCCTTGGTATCTGGTTGTCGGAAAATTCTTGAAATCGATTAGCATGTAATTATTTTATTTATACAATAAAGAGCATGAACCTATTAGTGTTAATAAAAGGTAAACAAAATAATTAATACTCATTATTATTTCGAACCTATTATTATTGGATTAATTTTTTTGTCATTTGTAGCAGCTGTCCAATGTCCTCCCCACTAAAATACTTCTCCACCGCATTGCTCCCAAAATTCGTAAACGGCTCTTCATACAAATCCGCAAGTTCGAGTCTTCTTTTTTCAAGGAATACAGACTGCACAGCCCGGAGAAATCTTGGGTGGTCCGCATAATAATTATGTTCAATTAAAAATGAAATAGAATGATTTCATCCTGAACGAAATTCTAATTGTAATATTCATATTCAAAAGCAGTTAATTTTATTGGTTCATTTAAATTATCATATTCTATAAATTCATGAATATTATTTCTCTCATTATACTTAAAGACAGTTTTTGAAACCTGTTCATTTTTCTCATTTTGAATTAATTCTTCCGAAATGAAACCCGAATCATTATACTTGTAGTCAATTTGATAATCAAGTCTGCTTGCGTTTGAAAATATCTCCTTTTTAATTATCTGACCGTTCTCATTCAATGTTGTTATAATTTTTTTATTTAGTTGATCACCTATGAAAAACGATCTTTCTATATCCTTTCCAGCTTCATTGAAGATACAAACAATCTTCCAATTAACTTTATCTTCACTGCTCAATTCCGCTACAGATTTTAAATTAAAATTGTTATCAAACTCATAAATAGTTCGAGTCTTAATCTTGTTGTCCAGGTCAAAGTCTGTTACCTCAATACTATTATTTAGAAAAGAAATATTTTTAATTTTGTCAACTTTATTTTTTTTATGATTCCAATCATAGTAAATAGACTCTAAAATGTTTCCAGTTGAATCGTAGGTAGAAATTTCTTTCTTATGTATTGATCCACTCTTAAACCACTCTATCATTTCGATTCTCTTGCCTTCACTATCGTACCTGAAACTGAAATTAAAATCAGTTTCGAGAATATCGTTTTTAAAGTTTTTATTGAAATCTTTCTCCTTCAGGTAGAATACTGAAAATGGTCGTACTAGAAGAAATCCACGTTTTCTCCTGCCACCTTTTTCAGAATTTTTTATCACAGGGGAGCTTTCAATGTATAAATTTTCCTTTTCTTTTCTAACCAATAAGTTATTTTCATCATAGTCGAATTTTATAATCCCCAAAGGTTTTTTATCAGAATTAAGAATAGTTATATCTGTAATTATAGAGTCTTGTGCAAAATTATAATTTATGTTAGCAGGATAATAGTTGTAATTATTATCCCTTTCAATATCAAATATATTTTCTTCAACAGGTCTACCCAATCTATTATATTTTATTAAATATTTCTTTATTGCATCATTGTCTTGTTTTCCAAATTTAAAACTGAATTTTACTTCTTCGATTGATTTGATTTTTGAACTGCTAATAACTGAATCACTTAAATCAAAAAGATTAACTTTGATTCTTTCTGATTTCAGAATATTGTCAACACCACCTTTTATTGAATAGAGTTTTTCGAAATTGGTTTTATCAAACAAGTATTTTTCAAACACTTTATTTCTTGCTTGGAAATTAATTGGTAGGGGCTTTGTTTCTGATATTTTATTTGAATCTTTATTGCACCCATACTCAATTAATGCAATCAATAATATTATTTTAATGAGGTTTTTAAAAGACATTCATTAAATTAATTAAACTCTTCAAAAAGTTCTTTGATAATCTTCTTCTGTGATTTTTTATAGCTATATCCTTCTTTCTCCATTATGATTAATCCCTCCATTCCCATTTTTAATCTTGGTTCAACTTCTATAGCTTTTTTCAAATATTTTTCAGCCCTCTCCATTTTTTGAAGTGCATAATATGCAGTTGCGATACCAAGTAGTGCATCCCAATCGCTTTTATCTATGTCGTAACATTTCTCAAGATAGTAAATCGCATTTTTAAAATCTTTTTTATTAAAATAAGTCCAACCAAGATTATTGTATGGATATTTATAATTTGGAAGCATTTCAATACACTTTTGAAAATCGGATATAGATTTTTCATAATTTTCTATTCTATTAAAAAGCAATGCTCTTGAATAGTACGCATCATAGTAATTAGGAAAAATTTCTATAGCCGTCGTATAATCATTAATGGCCTTAATATTCTCTTTAAGATATGCGTAAGCTTGCCCCCGGTTATAATAGTATAACGAATAAGTATCCTCTAGTTTAATTGCAGTAGTAAAGTCTTTAAGAGAATTTTTAAATTCCTCAATTCGTAAATAATATTCCCCTCTGCTATTATATGCTTCTGCTGAAATTGGATCAATTGTGACTGCATAATTGTAATCACTTTGTGCCATTAGATAGTCTCCTCTTTCCAGATAAGCTTTTCCTCTTGAATAATAAACCTTTGCCTTTAAATAATTATTATTAATGGCATTACTGAAATCTTTGATAGCTTCAGTATATCTTTCTAATTCTAAATAAGCTAAACCTCGATTAAAATATACTAAACCATCGATGTATATTTTAAGAAATCCTGTATAGTAATAAACTGCATCTTCATATCTTTGAGCTTCATGGGCATTATATCCTTTTATAAATATCTTATTTCCTTCAATAACATTTCTCTCATAAGAGAACGAACTCTTGAAATTCATAACCTCGTTAATTGGAATTGCAAAGTTTAGATTTTGACCTTTTTTTTCCTGATAAGTACTTATTCCAATAAGTTCCCCATTTGAGTTAACTATTGCTCCACCACTACTTCCTTCCGATATACTTGCAGTAACTTGTATTAACCTGCTATCATCATAACTTCTAATACCGCTAATTATACCTTCTGAAATAGTGTTCTCGTATCCCAAAGGACTTCCTATAGCGTATACCTTTTCACCGACAACCAAATTGTCAGAATTTCCAATAGGAATACCTTGCAAATCCGAATTATCTAACTTAATAATAAGGATGTCTTTATCCATATCTGCATTTATAATTTCTGCAGTTCCTAATTTCATTTTATTATGGTAAACCACAATGTTTTCACATTCAGAAAAAACATGGAAATTAGTAATGATAAAACCACTATCATTTATCACAACACCGCTTCCTTGTTTAAGAAACTTATTTTCAAAATCATAAGAATAAATCACTACAACATCATTATTTACAGATTCGAAGATTTGAGCAGGAGTAAGTTCTTTTGCTAATAAATTTTTATTGAAACTAAAAGAGGTCAAAAATATTATCAAAAATTTAATTTTATTTTTCATTTCCATAAGGTTATAAAATTTTTTTGTGTCTTGTCAATCGCTAAATGCTATCGTAACTTTACCTAAAGCGATGATTGTACCATCTTTTCTATATATAGTCACAACATAATCTCCAGGCACGTAAAAAGTTATATCATCAAAATAAAAATAACTCTTGCTTGAAGTTACATCGTAAGATACAATATCTATCATTTCGTTCTTCTCTCGAGACTCTCGTTCCAATTTTACGTCAACTGAATTTACTCCAATTGGTTTAGCTGTTCTTAGCATAGCAGTAATATTTCCTCCATTTGGTTTGATATAAAACCTATTACTTCTTCCAATTTCTTCACCATCTTTAGAGTATTCTTCAACAAAATATAATTGATTTTCTAAATAACTAGTTGTTTGAGGATTTTGATAAGTATTCCCATTTTCTTGGGCAAAAGAATGTTGGCTCATCAAAAAAGAGAAAAAAAATAAAATTAAAATTAATTTTATACTCATCATCAAGATTAATATTAAAAAGTTTAGTTAATATGATTTTTTAAATTGATTTCACTTAATATTTAGCCTATTTATCAATATCACGACGCTAAACTCTGAGTCAATTTGATAATGTCATCAATCTCAACTAAAGTAAACAGTTTCTCCACCGCATTACTCCCAAAATTCGTAAACGGCTCTTCATACAAATCAGCAAGCTCAAGCTTTCTTCTTTCAAGAAACACAGACTGCACTGCCCGGAGAAATCTCGATTGGTCGGCATTATAGTTATGTTCAAGTATAAACGAATCGAATGACTTTGAAATAATATCTTTGAATGAAGGAAGCGTCTCAAGATTCAAAACATGTTTGATGAAATCAATAAAACTTCCTACTCTTATTCCGAATGCTTTGAGCATATTATCTTCGTCGAGATTTATTTCATCGTTGTTGAATTCAGTTTCAAGAGTAGCTTCAAGTTTTACAAGGTCTTCGGTACTGACTTCTTCACCGGCTTTAAGTTTTTTTATTGTCGGATGTTCTGAAGCAAGCTTTTCGATCTTTTCTTCAATCTTCTTTCTGTACTCTTCCACATAAACTTTCTTAGAGCCTTCTTTGAGCACAACCCATTTTCTCGAATCTATTATATCATCAAGCCCGAGCTCAATCACAATTGAAGGATGGTCACGTTTATATTTCATCAATGAAGCAAGGGCTTCTTTGGCATCATCGATTTTCTTAAGATTCAAGTCTTCCCAAAATGAGCCCGTGAGTATACCATTGATGAGTTTTGATTCAATTGCAACCTCAGAAAGATTTGTCGGAAGCAATGCAACATCTTCTTTTACGGATTCAATCAACTGCTCTAAATTTTTCTTTTCGAGATGTGAAAGTCCGAGTCTTTCCATTTTGCTTGTGAAAAATGCGATCGCAGGATTAGTCCCCGGAACATACCTTAATAAAGGTGCAACTTTAAGTCGGAGAAAAGCAATTTTATCCGGAGTGATATAATTCCAGAAGTCATCATTCCACGCATCTGCAACTTCCTTATAAACTTTTCTAACTGAAAAAGACTCAAGAGGAATCTCAGATATCTGAGCACGAAGGTCCCTTATTATTCTTTTTGCATCTTCAGAAGACTGATCACCGAGAAACTTTGCAAGCTTATTTAATCTTGTATTAAAAATTGTAATTAATACAGGAATCTGTCTTTTACCTTCATCATCCGCAGGCATCATTTGAAAATGCTCGAAGTTCTCCCAGAAGTCAACTATTAAGAAATTTTCTTTCTTTCTATCGGGAAGCCATTCATATCTCTTGCAGGCTTCATGATGCCTTGTTCCTCTGCCGATCATTTGCCAGAATTTGATTTGAGAATTCACCGGCTTCATGAACGCAAGATTCATTACTTCAGGAAAATCAAACCCGGTGTCAAGCATATCAACCGAAATTGCAATCCGCGGAAAATCTTCTTTCTTAAAATCATCTATCAGCTTATCATTTCTTTCCATCTTGGAGTCAATCACTTGCACCAGTTTTCCTCCGTATTCAGGATACATCTTTTCAAAATTTTCCTTTAGCCTTATTGCGTGATTGTGAGTAATTGCGAATAAAATTGATTTACCCGGCAGTTGTCCGGTAGAATCCTTTAAACACACATCCATAAATTCTTCCCACTGTCTTCTCAAGGTATCATTGTTAGTGACTTTTCTTTCAAGATCAGTTCCTTCAAAATTAATGTCTTCCGGATCAAGCCCATTGTCGATAAGAGATTGCTTATCCTCTTCCGATAAGTCAACAAACTTTATTCCTTTTCTTTGAAATTTTGTCTGTGCGGAATATACATTATAATCTGCAAGATAATTTTCTTTTACTGCCGTGTCATAGTCATAAAGAAAAGCAGGAGTAATACCGTCACAGTCAAAAAATCTGAATGTATCACGATCGATGAAGTTAGCGGGAGTGGCGGTCAGTCCAATTTGAACGGCGTCATAATAAGAAAGCACATCGGTAAATTTATTATAAATCGACCGGTGACATTCATCGGAAACTATTAGATCAAAATCGGATGGATTAAATTGATTATAACAAAGCTCCAGAGTCTGAATAGTCGAGACCGAAACTCTTACATCTTTATTAAGTTCGTAAGTTCGTATTCTTCCTCTCGACTCATTAGGTAAATGAATTTTGAATCCGTCGGTCAATGCTTGTTTTACTAAGCTGTCTCTGTCGGCAAGAAATAAAACCTTCTGTGCAATTTTAGCTCGTAAGAACACATCAATTAAAGCCATAATAGTTCTCGTCTTGCCGGTGCCCGTTGCCATCACCAATAAAGCTTTTCTCTTTTTCTTATTCTCTATAGCTTCTGAAATTCTCCTGATCGCTTCAATCTGATAAGAGCGATTGACTATCGAATCTTTAATTTTAATTTCACTGAAAGGTCTTCTGTTAAGTTTTAAGTATAACATCCTTTCCAAATTCTCTCTTGAAAAAAATCCTGCAACATGTCTCTCAGCAGAATTTTCACTATCCCAAAAGAAAACATCATACCCATTCGACATAAAAGCAAAAGGCCTGAATGATTGTTTCTTTTCGATTGCTTCTACATAATCCAATACCTGTCTTTGACCAACACGCGAATCACGGCTTGTACGTTTTGCTTCGATGACAGCAAGTACTTCTCCGTTTTCTCTTAATAAGGTGTAATCAGTAAATCCGTTTATTAACTCGGTGTCATAATTTTCAAGCGGAACCTCAAACAAGACTTGAGAACGGTCATTGAGATTCCATCCTGCTTTTTTTAAAAGAGGATCAATCAACGTATAACGTGTTTCACGTTCCCGTAATGTTGATATTGTCAAACTGAAATATAAGTTTAAGTAGTTTAATATTTATGTTGAACAATCACTTTGGAAGGTATTCACATCTGCTTTCCTGTTCATTAAATTCAATGCAACAAAATAAATAAATTTGAAAACTTTTACAAACAACAATTAAAGGTTTATGCTAATTATTGCTAGTTACACAACTCTTGCTTAACCACAATGTCACGAAGACACTAAGAAAAAAAAGCTTTGTTTCATTTCGCTTTGTGCCTTTGTGTTTTTGTGGTAAAAATGTTTTCTTAGTTTTGAGACAGCCTCTTAAGATGAGGATATGGGATGGGTCCTATAAAGGTGTACAAAACAAAAAACCCCGCACGAAAAAGCTGCGGGGTCTAATTAAAGGAAGAACAAATATGAAAGAACATTTGCCGGCGGGCGCCGACTGATACAAACATAGTATTATTTATAATTTAAAAGCAAAGGTCATTCTTAACTTTCACAAATTGGAAAAAAAATGTTTGATTTCAAGGAATGTTTTTATTACATTGCTTTTAAATTAACTAATGGAGTATGCATCTGAAAAAAATTTTATTACTTCTCACAATCATAATAAGTAACACTGCACTTTACTCCCAGTCCACCTGGTTCTGGCAGCAGCCCCTTCCGACGGGAAATTTTCTGTATGCGGTTGACTTTGTGAATGAAAATACGGGATACGCAGTCGGAACTGTCGGTACGATAATGAAAACTACAAACGGCGGAAATAACTGGATAGTGCAGAATTCGAATTTCAGTTCAGAGCTGCTTGGAACGAATTTCTTTGATGAAAATCTTGGCTTTGCTGTCGGCGGGAATAACGGTTCGATTTTGCGGACAGCTAATGGCGGTTTGAACTGGACTACAGTATTCAGCGGAGCAACGACATTCCTGTGGAGCGTTGATTTCCCTACAAGAAATACGGGTTATGCAGTGGGGTTAAACGGAGTGATTCTGAAATCGACAGATTCCGGAATAAGCTGGAATCAGTTAGGAAGCAGTACATCGGCAAATCTGTTAAGTGTGAGTTTTATTGATTCATTGAACGGAGTTGTAAGTGGTAACAGAATAGTGATTAAAACCACAAACGGCGGGTCAACGTGGACAACTCAGAATTTGAATTACATAAATTTTAATCCGCAAAATGTTAGCATCAATTTTGTAGATCAGAACAATGTAATATGTTTGACAACGGTTGATGACAGAATAAACCGAACTACAAATGGAGGATTAAGCTGGGAAGGATATAAAATTAATTTCCCTGATTTAAATGATATTCCGAGAAGCATATCTTTCATTAATACAAGCACAGGGTTTATGGCTACAAGTTATGGTGACATATTAAAGTCGACAGATGGCGGTATAAGCTGGAGGATTGATTCGACCTTTAATCCGGATTATTATCAGATAGGAGTATTATTCGGAGTAAAGTCTGTGAATGATAATGTTGCTTATGTATGCGGTTCAGGAGGAAGGATAATAAAAACATCAAACGGCGGCAACAACTGGACTACAACTACAGGTGGAAGTAAAAATTTAGAATCAAATTTCTTTACAAGCGAGTTGACAGGATATACAGTCGGATATGAAGGTACAATTTTAAAAACAACCAACGGAGGAAATGCCTGGATTCAGCAAGTAAGCAATACTACACAGAATTTAAATGATGTTTACTTTGTGAATAGTGATGTCGGATATGTGTGCGGAGATACAGGGACGATATTGAAGTCAAGTGATGGAGGAAGTAATTGGGAAACACTCCAAAGTGGAGTCGTTAATAATTTGAATGGGATTTTCTTCACCGGTCTTAACATTGGAACAGCAATAGGAACTGTTGGAAGAATTATCAGAACTACCGATGGTGGACAAAACTGGATTAATGTCTCCAGCGGATTAACTACAGAATTTTATTCAATCAATTTTGCAGATTTCAATGTTGGATATATAAATTCGTCTACTCGTACATTGAAAACTACAAATGGCGGAGAGAGCTGGGTAATTTATCTTGGTGGAGGTAATGATCTTTTTTTTGCAGACTCAATGATTGGTTATACAATTGCAGGTTCAGGAATAATTCTGAAATCCACCAATGGAGGTTTGAATTGGATTACTCAAAGCGGAAATGTTCTGAATAATTTAAATTCAATTTTCATGATAAATTCGGAAAATGGTTATTCAGTTGGAGATGAAGGAGCAATTACTAATACAACAAACGGTGGAACAAATTGGATACCTCAAACAAGACTAACAAACAATAATCTGCAATCAGTTTATTTTGTAAATGCGAATACAGGGTATATAAGTGGAGATTTTGGAACATTAATGAAAACTACAAACGGCGGATTGGTTTTCATATCATCACAAAATAATATTCTTCCTGAGAAGTACTTCTTATATCAGAACTATCCTAATCCTTTTAATTCGTCGACAATGATTAAATATGATGTTAGGATTTATTCAGAAATCAAGATTAAATTATTTAATGCCGAAGGGAAGGAAATAAAAACTTTAGTGAATGAATATCAGAGCCCGGGAGTTTATGAACTATTGTTTAATTCATCAAAAATATCATCAGGGATATATTTCTATTCGTTATATACAAACAATTTTCTTATAGATACAAAAAAACTTGTTTTAATAAAATAAATTTAAAAATCATATGAAAACTTTAATATTTTTACTGATTAGTATTTTCTTTATGCATTCAATATCCGAATCTCAAATTACTGAAGAATACCCATTTAAAACATATTTGGATTCTTCTAATAATCTCTATACCGCAGGATATTTAGAAAACAATGGTCAAAGGGATATATATGTTCAGAAGTATAGTGGACAAAACCAATTATGGGACAGGTTATTTTCTAATCCTTTTGGTGACGACAGGGGACTCGATTTAGCTGTTGATAAAAATGGCTACGTTTTTATTACAGGATACACATATAATACTATTACTAATAGTAATGATATAATTGTTGCTAGCTTGAATCCCGGTGGCGCAATAAGATGGAGCAAAATTTTAAACAATCCTGGAGATGATAAAGGGATGGGTATTGACATAACATATGCACAAAATGGAAATGCTGATGAAGTTTTTATTTCCGGATATATAACCTCGACCACTTCAGGAAAAAATTTTATCATTAAAAAATATAGTGCTGATAATGGTGATTCCATCTGGCAGAGAGTCACCACAGAATACCCGAATGATGACATAGCAACAGACATACTCTTGGATGCAGGATATGCCTATGTAATGGGGTATTCATATCAGGGAGCACAAAGACTTAATGACATGATGCTGCAGGTTTTTGAGAAAACGGATGGTATTCTTCATGAGACACTATTTGACCACAGACGCGGCTCGAGTGAAATGCCGACAGGTTTTATACTTGCCGAGAAGTCGGATAATCAGGTTCAGAAATCCAGAATTGCCGTTACAAGTGTCTCGGATAATACGGGAATAATTGGCACTAGCAGATCACAGGAATTTCTCACATTGTTTTTAGAACCAACAGAGCAAAACCAATTCAGTATTGCCTGGGAAAGAAATTACTCAAGATGCTTCACCTGTAAGACCGATGTCGCAACGTCCATTGCAAAAGACGATGCAGGTGATATTTATGTTGCAGGATATGTATTTAACTATAATAATCCGTTTCAAAGCAACGGACTTGATTTTGCAACAATCAAATACAAAAAGGATAATGGCAAGTACGGTTGGAGTGATAAAGTGAAATTCTTCAATCTCAATGATACTTCAACAATCGGAGTAAATGATAAAGCATCATCTGTTAAGGTAAATCATAGAAAAGAAGTATTTGTAGCCGGACCTTCAGAAGCATCGCCGTACGGATTTGCTATCGTAAGTTATGAGCAGCTCAGCAATGTTCCGAAAAAGAAATATCACTCTACATTTACACCAAACTTCATGTTTGACGGGAATTCCGGTTTAAGAAATCTTAATAAATGGGCAACTCTTCATCTGGCAAATGACGGAACTCCTCTGATGGTAGTGATGGGATGGAATGAATCAGGTGCATACTGGTCAGCAATCAGATACGATTCGGAAGGAAACGTGCTTTACATAATAAACAATGACGGTGACAAAACAAGCAATGAAGGCAGTCAAACGGATAAATCCGTTCAAACCGGAGAAGAATATGAAATGACTTTAACAAATTATCCTAATCCTTTCAATCCATCAACCATGATCAACTACACTGTTCCGTCAAATTCTACCGGTCAGATGACAAATGTGAAGATTATAGTTTATAACAGTTTGGGCAAAGAGATATCAAAGTTAGTTGATGAAAACAAGCAGGCTGGGAGATACAGTGTAGACTTTCATGGAAGTGATTTATCAAGCGGGATGTATTATTACAGTATGATTTTAAATGGAAAACCTGAGGGCAGCAGAAGAATGATTTTAATAAAGTGAATTTAAAAAAGTTATTAATATGCATTTGAAAAGAATCTTAATACTTCTTGCAACCATAATAATCAACACCACACTTCATTCCCAGGCTATAGCCATTCTGATGTGACAGGTTTCGATTATGCGACAATCAAATATAACGAAACAGGCGGCTATGGATGGAATGACAGTGTTCTGATTTATGACGCAGGCAGAGGACATGATAAGGCTTCTTCGATAAAGGTTCACGGAGACAGTATCTATGTATCGGGTACGAGCCAGTTCTATCCCGGCGGATACAGAACGATCGCTTATTCTCAGAATGGAGGTTCAGTTAATACAGTCTGGGATAATTTGTTCGTGCCTTCTTTCGTTGACGGCAGAAATGCTGTTCAAAGAGCTTCGGTGCTCAACATAGACAAAACCACCGGCAACATAATAGTAATGACAATGTCATGGGATAATCTTTATGCTCCGAAATATGCAATCCGGGCTTATTCATCAAGCGGTGGTACGCTTTACACAATAGACTATGGTGAATCAGATAATGCAGAAGGAAATAACAAAGGAAATTCAGGACAAGATTTTACGTATAAACTTTCTCAAAATTATCCAAATCCGTTTAATCCGACTACTACTATCAGTTATTCAATTGCAAATGATGCAATGGTACGATTGAGAATTTATGATTTACTTGGAAAGGAAGTTGCGGTGCTTGTCAACGAATATAAAACTGCCGGCAATTATAACTATCAATTATCAACTATCAACTATCAACTCTCAAGCGGAGTTTATCACTATAAAATCGAGGCAGGTGATTTCAGTGAGGTAAAGAGGATGATAGTGGTGAAGTAAAATGTCTGAATTAGGATATATAGGATTATAAGGATGGTAGGATTAAAGAACCGTCTGAACCAGGATTTTTTAAGATTAAATATGACAGGATTTAAATATTTAAAACATTGGTTCAACTATAATAAATAATCCTAAAATCCTTTAATCCAACAAGTCCTAGTTCAGACACGTTCCGGATTTTTTTTAAAGCAGTTGTATGTTAGAATAAACAATTAAATTCCTTGCACAATTCATTCTGCATTTCAAACTTTCACAAACTGCTAAAAAAATGTTTGCTTTCAAGAAATGTTTTTACTACAT